>CAZEZF010000011.1:0-33256 GCA_964516495.1 uncultured Acidimicrobiia bacterium
GCTTAGCGATTGGGACGAGACCGATACCAGTGAACAGAGGTCCCGAGACACGCTGGCAGCCAATCACGCGAGGGTTGTGACGTACGACCAACTGATCGATAACGCCCTACAGGCCTACCAAGACTATGTAGACAGCGCCGCAGAAGCAGGTAGAGTTTACAGGCTGATCCAAAGAGTCTCCGAACAGGATGCAGAAGCGCTCAGCTCAGCCACCGGACCCCCGGCATCATCGCGATCATCAGGCTCTTGTGCTATCGGCGCCCAGGGTTGATCAGGGTCTTGCGGAAGTCTCTGCCATCTTTGAACCGGCGTAGACCTGCTACTCGGGGGAGACGGTGATCGTTCGTAGCCCGGGTAGCTGACCATGTGAGACCGTGTAACTATTCAACCGGGTCTGGTCAGAATGTGAGAAGTGATCGACTTTGCGCCCATTTGCAGTCCAGCTTCCTCAGCTAACCGGGACCTCTCGGCGAGCGCCTCGTTAATTTCGTCGGTGTAGTCAGCGTAGTGGCGAGGGCTGCATCGACTTGCGGTCCCTCCGTTAGCTCAACCGGAACATCTCCTCCTACCAACCCCCGATCACATCGATGATCTCGGGTCCTCCGGAGATAGCGGCCCGACGACCGGTGGGACCATCCCGGAAGATGACGTTTGGGGTGAGCATTTCATGTGATGCTCCTCACAGGTCGAAAGTTTCGGTAGAGTACAGATTAGTCCTGGGAGGTCCATTGGGATGGCAGGTGCTCAGTCGGCGACGATCTCTCCCGCCAAGACCTCCTCCAGGGTGACCGAGGGAGCATATCCTTCCGGCCAGTCAGCCAGTTGGATCAGTGTCCCGTGGGCACTGGCCGGATAGATGAAGCACTCGCTCCATTTACCGGGGTTATCGTATAATCCGACCACCTTCATTCCGGCCTGCTCCGCCCGTTCGGCTGCTTGGGTCACCGACGACACCTTGAAGGTCAGGTGATGGACACCTTCACCTCGTGACCGGAGAAACCGCCGGAGGAAGCAATCGTCCGAAACGGGTGCCAGCGCCTCGATCTTCACGCCCCCCGGCAAGCGGTACTGGAGCCATCTGAACCCCATATTGAGTTGGTCGGCGCCGCTGATAAACACGCCGCCAAGTGTCTCGAAGAGGCGAGAAGCCGATCGGAGATCGTGTACGGCAAGGCCCACATGATCGAAGTAGTCGATTACATCGGCAAGCGGTTCCAGGTGTTCAGGAAGGTCGGGCATTCGAGTTGACGAGTCCTTGTCTCAACAAAGATCTGGCGCTCCGTGGCGGGAGCGCCAGATCTATTGTCTTAGTTCATCCGGTGTATCGGACCACTTTGGGTTTACGGGCCTAGTTACAGGCGGGCATTCCCTCGGTCGGGCCGATGTGCTGTTCATAGATCTCGTCGAGCGTTCCTCTCGAGATGTAGTAGGCCAGCCAACCGTTCAGGTATTCCAGCCACACCACTTCGCCGCGGGGAACCGCCCAAGCGCCGTACTCCTCGGCCACGAACGGGGCGTTGGGATTGAGCACGCTGGTGTTCATATTCTCGGCGACGAACGGCAATGCCAGGTACTCCTCGACGACGATGGCGTCGGCCCGTCCGGAAGCGACTTCCAGGAAGGCAGGCGCCTGATCCAGTTGGACGAGCTCCGCCTCGGGGAACCGGGTCTCGGTCAGGTTGGCGGCGGTGGAACCGGTGAGGGCTGTCATCGTCACACTACTGTCATTCAACTCGTCTATTGAAGAGATGCCGGAGTCGTTGTTGACGACGACGACCTGGCGGTAAGGCACGTATGGGCAGGTAAACCAGAGCTGTTCGAGGCGAGCCGGACGACCGACCAAGCCTACCGAAACCATGTCGTACTGTCTGGCGATCAGGCCGGGGATCATCGCGTCGAACTCGAGGTTCTGGATGTCGAGCTCAACCCCGAGATCCTCCGCCAGCATGTTCATGAGGTCAACGTCGTAACCCGCCGGATTCCCGTTGTCATCTATATACATCTGGGGCTCGAACTGAAGGACCATGCCCACCGTAAGGGTGCCGCGGTCCTTGATCTCGTCGAGCAGGTTACCCGCTACGACGCCGCCCTCGGATGAGTCCATTGACGACTCGATGGCTACCACCCGACTCTCCAGGGCGGCTATAGCGCTCTCGTTGGCGTCCGATGCGCCGCTATCCCCGTCGTCGCCGGCACAGGCGGCTGCCACCATGCCTAATGCGAGAGTCAGCACCAGCAATGTAGTGCGACGTTTCATACGTTCTCCCTTCGTTTATGAGTTACTCCTGGGCAAAGCACAATTGAGCCAGGCCCCACCCCGCGCCGACATCAGCGGCGCGGTTTCGGATCTGTTCAGCATGCTACACCCCGTGGAGTTGTTTGGACGATTCATCGGTTCGGTTCTCGATAACTCGCTCTTGGAGTTCGATCAATTGTCGGCTCCGGCGGCGGGCAAACGGCGAACGCACCTTAGACGTGAGGACATCTACGAGCGCGAACCGCTTCTCAAGGTACTTGACGCCGAAGTACACGAGGGTCGTGAGGATGAGGTAGATCAGTACGGTGGCGAGATAGACCTCGAAGTAGCGGAAGGTGCTGTTCGCCAGGAGGTTGCTCACCCGCAACAGTTCAGGGACCCCGATGATGTACACCAGCGAGGAATCCTTGATCATCCCGATGAACATGTTCCCCGTCGGGGGGATAACGATGCGGGTGGCCTGCGGTAGAACCACCCTGAAGAACACTTGGGGGCGACTCATACCCACCGACATGGCTGCTTGTCTCTGGCCGTCGGAAACGGCTTGGATCCCACTACGGAAAATCTCCCCGAGCCAGGCCGAGTATTGGAGGGTCAAGGCCAGAACTCCGGCCTGGATGGCGGAGATGGTTATTTCGAACTGGATAGCGATTCCGTAATAGACGAACAAAACGAACACAAGGAGAGGAATCGCCCGGAAAACGTTTATGTAGGCGGCCATGATCGGGGTGATGATCCGTGACTTGGACATGCGAAGCAGCGCCACCATCAACCCCAGCGCGGTGGCCAGGGTAAAAGCGACGATGGTGATTAATATGGTCAGACGAACACCGCCGAGGAAGACATCCCGGTTGACCCAGATGAACTCGGGTCGAAACCGAGCTTGGGCCAACAGCGCGGCAACCGCGAGATAACTCAAAGGATCGCCTTCAGGAAGGCCCGAGTCCGCGGCTCGCGCGCTTCGCTATACAGGTTCCTATTCCCCATTTCCACTACCACACCTTCATCCATAAAGATGTTCAGGTCCCCCGCCTCCCGGGCGAAACCCATTTCGTGAGTGACCACCACCATGGTCATGCCCGATTCCGCCAGGCTGCGCATCACGTTAAGGACTTCCCCGACCAACTCCGGATCAAGGGCCGAGGTGGGCTCATCGAACAACATTACCTTCGGTTCCATCACCAACGACCGGGCAATCGCTACCCGTTGCTGCTGACCTCCGGATAGTTGGGTGGGGTACGCGCCCAATTTGTCGAGGAGACCCACCTTGTCAAGGTAGACGGCTGCCTTCATTTCGGCTTCGGACCGGTTGATCCGCTTCACGCGTCGGAGGGCAAGCGCGACGTTGTCAAGAGCTGTGATGTGAGGGAATAAGTTGAACTGTTGGAAGACCATCCCGATCCGCTGCCGCAACAGGCGGGGTTTGCCTTTGGGTAGGTTTTCGCCCTCGATTCCCGGACCGTATTCTTTGCCTTCGAACCACACTGAGCCTGAATCAGGTATCTCGAGCAGGTTAGCGGAACGGAGCAAGGTTGATTTACCGGATCCGGAGGGTCCGAAAATCACGACATGCTGGCCTTGTCCCACCGTCAGGTCTATGCCCCGCAAGACATGGTTGGATCCGAACGACTTATGGATTTCCCGGAGTCGTAGAACCGGCTCGGCGCCCTGCCCGTTGGCGCTACTCATGCATCGAGAGGGGTAGGCCGAGCTTCGGTTTCGTGGCCATGTCGTCGCAGCATGTTGACAAGGGCGTCTTCGGTAAAGCGGAGGCCGTCATGCATACCGAGACGGTAGGCGCTTTGACCTTTACCGTCGTTGTAATCCAGTTCCTCCCTGACTCGATCGATCAGGTTTCGAATCCCCTCGACCAGGGTATGGCCGGGTTCTGAGACGCGGGCGCCCTGGTCGGTCTGCAGCGAGTTGCCCGGCGGCCGGCTCATATTGTTCTACTCTGTTCAACGTTGATGCGAAGCCTGCGACCCGCATCCTCGGTCATGCCGAGGACCGGTGGCCATGTGGCTGATCCGATTTCGGGAAGGACGCACACGGAAATCAGGATCCTATAAGGGCCGCGGATCGGTATGAAGTCGCCACCTGATCAAGGCCGTCCGGGTCGAAACCGGTCACGGTCTGGTTTCGATAGGTGAGATATGGCACCATCAGGCTGCCGGTCAATTCCAACAATTCCTGGCGGGCCTGTTCACTCTGGCGTATGTTTCGGTCGTCGAACTCGACGGATTTCTCGTGCAGGTACTCCCGCACTCGACAGCACTCCTGTCAAGTAGGGGTCCTTGCATCGGTGTTCAAGCTATAAAGGATCGGTTTTTCCACAGTTATTGCCCTCGCTAACTAGTGACAGTTGGTCAAGTATCGCATCTCGTGCCCGGTTAGTCATCTCAGATCATATTCTGATTGCGGCGAGAATCCCGGCGTGTCTCGTTACCATTCCGCCGGTATCCATAGTACCTGGTTAGGAGATCGACATGGCTGTGGCTCTGGTGACAGGCGCCGGTTCGGGGATTGGCGAGGCGGTTGCTCGCCGTTTAAGCGGTGGAGGTGATCAGGTGGTGTGCGTCGATATAGACGGCGACCGAGTTGCGGCGGTGGCGGCCGGCCTGGAGGGGCCTTCCTTGGCGTTGACGGTTGACGTTACCGACAAAGACCAATGCGGCGCCATGATCTTCGCCGCTCTCGAACGGTTCGATGATCTGGATTGCGTGGTTACCTGCGCCGGGATCGAGCGGGGCGGGGACTCGATGACCTTCGATATCGATACCTTTCGTAGGGTGGTGGATGTGAACCTCACCGGGAGCTTCCTGACCGCTCGGGAGGGCGCCAAAGCCATGAAGAACAAGGGCCATGGAGGAACAATCGTGCTGATCGGATCCATCAACTCCAAGGTGGTCCTCCCCGGGACGGCTGCCTACGCTTCATCCAAAGGCGGGGTCCTTCTCCTAGGTCAAGCGCTGGCGGTGGATTTTGCTCCCTACGGCATCAGGGTCAATGTTGTGGGACCGGGCGTGACCGACACCCCGATGAGCGCCGACAGCCTCGCCCACCCGGAGCGCCGCGCCAAGCTCATGGGCCGTACCCCCCTGAACCGACCGGCTCATCCGGACGAGATCGCCAAAGCGGTGGAGTTCCTGACTTCGGATGGGTCCAGCTTCATGACCGGAGCATTCATACCGGTCGACGGCGGCTGGTTGGCGATGTAGGGCAAGGGGCCTGTGCACATGTCCTCGCCTCGTGATATAACGATATGCATGAGTCGAGAACACAAATACACCGTATTGAAGGGCGAGAGGTCTCATGGCACTGCCAATGTAGTGCCAAGGGGAGCAATTGGCCACCTCAGGTTGGAGGTATTCGCCGCTATCATCCGCTGGATGGGCAGGCTGCGTCGCGCAATGGACATCCTCAGAGCGAAGTGGGGCTATCTGCGACACTTCTGGTTGACGGTATGATCCTTACCGGAGATGCGCGCGAGCATTTGGAGTCCCTGCCGGAAGCCAGCATCGACCTGAGTTTCTGGTCACCTCCGTACTATGTAGGTAAGTCTTACGAAAGGGACCTGTCCTTCACGGAATGGCAGGGTCTAATAAGTGAGGTCATCGCAGCACACCCTCGGATCGTCAAGCCCGGGGGATTCATGGTGGTCAACATAGCGGATATTCTCTGTTTTCCTGATCCGTCCATGCCGCGTTTCCAAGCAGACAATGTCACGCGGAAGGTGATCCCAATCACTCGCGACGACGTGATCGCGGCGCGTGCCCAACACCCGGGGGCTAGCCGACATCAGCTAGCGGCAATCCTCGGATGTAGCGAACAAACAGTACAACGCCGCCTTGAAGGGAACAATGTCCGCGGAGGCAAACACACAATCCCTACACGGGTGCTTCTGACTGGTGAACTGGTTACGCAGTGGGCTGCCGAGGCAGGATTGTACTTGTACGACCAGCGCATATGGCACAAGGACCCGTGCTGGGCTAACAGCCGTTGGCACTCCAACAGCTACCGAGCTGTCGATGAGTTTGAACATATCTACATCTTCTGGCGGCCTGGTGTAACCACGTACGACCGTAGGCGGCTCACCGCTCAGGAATGGGCAGACTGGGGGTCCAGAGGTGTATGGAAAATCAGGTCAGTGCGGCGGAACGACAGACACGAGGCTGAGTTCCCCGAGGAACTAGCTGACCGTGTAATTCGCCTACTGTCGCCGCCGGGAGGAACCGTTCTTGATCCCTTTGTTGGCTCGGGAACCACCACGGCAGTCGCGGCGCAACTTGGGCGACGTTGGATCGGCATAGATCTGGATCCCAACAGTACCCGAATCGCTGAGCAGCGAACGCTGGCTTCTGAGAGCCAATGCAGGCTGTTCGCGTAGAACGCTTAGAGCGGGCCGTTTTGTCCATGGTCGTGCAAGCACTGACCGACTACAAAGAGCAAGCAGCCACAATCTTTAGAGAAGAGACAGATGAACCCCAAGACATAGCTGAGGATATTACCCGTGAAGCCGTTGACTCAATGGGACTGTCTGAAATCCATGAGCGTCTCTACGGCAAGGTAGACTTTAAAAAGGCAATCTATACGTTCACGCCCGAAGTTGCGCCGGTAGCCTTGATGCTTGATGCCAAAGCGGAAAAAGGGGACTATCGGACTGCCACAATCCAGATGTCCCAAACTTCGATGGAAGTCAGAATGCACAGGGGTGGTAGCGTAATTCACGCACCTGGGCGCTTGGAAAGAGTGATATATAGGGGTGGCCATGAGTTGTTGGTGGTTACCGTCATTGCCAAGTTTATATACTCGGAGCTTGAGGGCGGACGACGACTTGATCAGATCATCGTTGCCTGTGTACCTAATGGATTGTTGCAGAGTGAGTACAATCGGGACGCCGATACCACCATTTGGCTAGCGGGTCGGGATGCGCCGACCCTTGGTGAGGACTTCAGGGTTCGGGTCAGCTACGAGAAACTACGCGACAAGGCCACTTGGCGTGTTCATGACATAGATTTCTCTTGAGGGTTAGATTGTCGGCGACGACCTTGTCTCCGTATTTTGACCTACCTGACAAGGTGATGATCAAGACTGACCCCGAATCCATTGATGGGGTTGCCCCGATTGTGGAGGGTTTCGGATAGCATGGGTCCAGGCTAAGGAATAGCTACGTCAACGACCAAGCGCTTACCGTCCGTTCCTTCTTCGGCGATACGGTTCAGCGCCTCAGGTACCTGTTCAAGCGGAACGGTGGGCCCGGTGAGGGCGGTGAGGTCCAGATCGCCGGTCGCGTGGAGAGCGGCGCCGACCAGGAAATCCCGCCGGTCGAAGCCGAACGTGGTTACCAGCGACACCTCGCGCGATAGGAAGTCGGCCAGGAAGCTGTTGAAGGATATGGAGGTGGGGCCGTCGCAGATGCCCATCAGCAAAACGGTTCCTCCTCTCCGGACGGTTCGGATGGCCAGGTCTACGCTCTGTATCCGACCGGCAGCCTCGAAGACCACATCAGCGCCGTGTCGCGACCCGATCGCTTCGAATATCCGGTCGTCGGCCTCCGCCGGATCAAGATCGGATACGTTGACCGCTCCGTCAACCCATCGGCCGGCCGCTTGGAGGCGATCATCGGACACGTCCACCGCCACCACGGTCGTGGCGCCCATGGCCCTCACTACCTGGCACAATGTCAGGCCGATGCTGCCGACGCCGGTGACGACGACCGTCGAACCGCCACGTACCGGCGAGCGGCGGGCCGCATGCACCGAGGCGGGAAGAGCCGAACCCAACATCACGGCCTCTGTGATCGGAGTGCCGGGGGCGACAGGGAAGATGTGTGACTCGGGGACGACCACGTAGTCGGCGTAGCCCCCGTCTATGTTGATTCCCAAGTGACGCATCCACGGGCAGATCATCTCGTTTCCCCGGATGCACCATTGACAAACCCCGCATCCCACCACCGCGTCTACGACCACGGTGGATCCTGTTTGGGGCGCCGCGTCCGATGAGACCTCTACCACCTCGCCAATGATCTCGTGGCCGAGGAGGCGGGGGAAACCATTGGTGTCGAGCATTCCGGACGCCATCTGGGATTGGAACAGACCGGCTGCCGAAGCGATGGTTCGGATCAGTCCCCAGCCGGGTGGCCGTTCCGGTATCCGAACCTCTTCAAGATCGAATCTTCCACCCTCGTACATCGACAACGCGCGCACGGAAACCTACCTTCTCCAAAAAAGGCCTATCGAGACCCTCAGTGGATGACGCCGTCGGTGTCCAATTCCCAGATGAGTTCGCTGAACTGGTAACCGCCCGGCACCCACCGCTTGCGCGAGTAGCGAATGTTGGGGTTGTAGGCGAGGGCGATGTGCTCGTCGAGGTCGCAGAAGTTCGAGGAGAACTCGACATCGGGAGCGTTATCGCGCAGGTAGTCACCGATCGGGCAGTTGAGACGCAGAACGTACTTAACCATGTTGCCCTCTTCGTCGAAGTACCGTTCGGTGTCGAACTTGGGCGACCACTGGAAGTAGCTCCAGAACACCTTGAAGAAGTTGTTGAGGTTCAGGGGCTCGCCTTTTTCCCGAACCTGCGCGGCCATGTCGGCGCCCATCTGGTCGCCCTGCCGCTTACGAGCTCTGGCTACCGCGGCCCGGCCCTCTTCCTTGCCCAACTCGTATTCCATCGCATCGGCTAGTACCGAGAAAATCTTGGTCTTGGCATGGAACTCGGCCTCGTTGGCGTCCCAGCCCTGCTGGATGGGATCGTCGGCCGCCAACTCGCGATACCGTTCCATGTAGCGGAGTTCCCCCTCAAGGTCGGTTTTGGCTTTCGTCCTCGCCAGACGATCGTCCGGTGCGTCGTCGATGGAATCCGCCAACTCCTTGAGTTCGGGCTGGGCGATTTCGACCCGCGCGTACTTGCTCATGCGGTTACCTCCGTGATCGTATTGGATGTTTGATGGGCTGTACCCCAAGCTCCGGTCGTGAAAGATGGAGAACCTGCAAGCAATCTAGCAGAAGGCCACCCACCCGTGACCATGGGGCGCCATCGCTCCCGCCTGCGCCAAACCCTCGGGACGGATTGTCTGTATGCAAATGGTTGATAAGCGGATTACTGCCAATCGTCGCCCGTCTGGAACAGTTCAAGTATCAATCCACCGACCTCACGGGTGTCGAAGTAGGCGAACTTGCCTCCGTCGGCGAGGACCGCCGAAGAAATTACACGGAACCCTCGTCCCGTAAGTTCCTCCACGTCACGATCGAGGTCGTCGGTGTGAGCACAGAGATGGATTACCCCTTCACCGTGCTTTTCCAGAAACTCCGCCTGGATGGAACTACCGGATACCGGTTGCAATAGTTCGAACTCGACCGATCCCATCTGGGTGATCTTCCCCTTGACTTCGGCGTCGGGGGCATCCTTCCCGTAGATTTTGCGTTCGAGAGCGTGCGCGGAGGGGCCTTCGACGAAGGGGCCGATACCCAACCGCTCGTAAAAGGCGGCGGCCTTGTCGATATCTCGTACCACCACTCCCACTTGGTATGTTCTTGACCAGAGATCCTTGTCCATCTAAGTTCTCCCAACCGGTCCGGGTTTGGCTGCTCGTAAGAACCGGTAGCCTAGAGTCTTGTTCCGAAGCGAGAGGATAACAGGATGAACTCGAAGATCCATCCCGCCGATCGGGCTTCCATAGCGGAGTTGCTCTACGGCTACGCCTGGCACTTTGATCGCAACGAGGCCGAGGCGTTGGCGGACTTGTTTACGGAGGACTGCGTTATCGATTACGGGCCGGAGTTCGACAATATAGTGGGGCGGGACAGGATCGTGGAGTCTATCCAACCCGGATTGGACAGCCTGTTCTCTTCTTCCTCTCACCACATAAGCAACGTAATGGTTCAGCCGGACGGCGCCGACACGGCGCGGGCCACGGCCTATATATACGCTTGGCACACCTATCATGAAGGTGTGGACCCCGGCGAGATGTGGGGCCAGTATCACTGCCGGTTCCGTCGGACGGGGGAAGGTTGGAAGATCGCCGAGTTGGTGCTCAAGGTGGTGGGAATGAAGAACTTCCACCGTTCAACCATGCACCCCATCGGTCGCCGATAGCGCTTCTTTCGGTAGCAGCCGGTGAGTACGGTCCTCTTAACCGGAGTAGGCGGACTAGGCGGATGGGCGCTCGAGTTTCTGGCCCGCGCCCGGGGCGTGGACCGCATCGTTACCCTCAAACGTAGCCCCTGGTCCGGCCCGTCGCGGGTCAGTCTGGCCAGGTTGGGCGCCATGTTCCAGGGTCACGCCAAACGATTCGAACACCAAACCCTGGACCTGGCCGACCTCGACGCCACCGCTCGTTTTCTGGCTACGCTGAAGCCTGACGCGATCCTGCACTCGGCCACCGTCCAGTCACCCCGCAGGTTCATGAACGCCGATATCGACGACGGTTTGCGGGCGGAGGTGAGGGCCGCCACTTTCAGCCTCTGGCTCCCATGGCATCTCATGCCCGCTACCCAGTTGATCCGGGCTGTTGAGAGGGCCGGTATCGAGACGTTGATCGTCAATACAGCTTTCCCCGATGTGGTCAACGCGGCTATCTGGGCCCACTTCGGTCATGGCCCGGTAGCGGGGGCGGGAAACGTCGAGGTCTCCGCCGCCGCTGTCGAGGGTTACACGATAGAGACGACCGGCGCGGCCGGTGAAGACATCGAGGTCCGGCTGGTCGGATCGCACGCACTGATGGCCTACGGCGCCGCGGTTGTCCCACACCGGTTCCAACTGATGGTGCGGGGACAAGACGTGACCGACGCCTATGATCTAGGCCCCATCCTCGCCTCGTGGCCGGAGGCAATAGCCTGGAACCAGACCGACTGCTTCTCGCTGTTCGCGTCGTCGGCCGTCAAGAACGTCCTGGCTTTGCTGGGTTC
Organism: uncultured Acidimicrobiia bacterium; assembly: GCA_964516495.1. Taxonomy (GTDB): domain Bacteria; phylum Actinomycetota; class Acidimicrobiia; order Spongiisociales; family Spongiisociaceae; genus JAPPFW01. The sequence continues at coordinate 11,167 of CAZEZF010000011.1, forward strand.
GACACCTGTCAGGACCCATGTTTCGGGTCCTATGGGTTTACCCGGAGGATATCCGGCCGAGATCGCCGCCGGTCGGGTTCAACTCAACCTGCCGAAAGGGGTTTCGCTTGAGGAGGCGGTTGGCGTCAACGAGGAGGCTGCCCGTTATGACGCTATCGAACGCATAGAAGCGGACGGCGCGGTGGTTTACACTGGCGAGGCACGGGCGGCAATGGAGAGCATCGGTTACCACTGTGAAGGGGTGACATTTGACGAGTTGCCCCGCCGTTGCCGCCTGTTGCTGGATTTGTTTGAACGCCTGACGGCAAGGAACTGAACTTATGCCTGAATTCACTCGCAAGCCATTAGAGGGTTTGTTCCCGTTGATCCCACTCAGCCTTGACGACGCTCAGGAGATCGACATGGCCGGGGTCCGCCGTAGCATAGACCTAGTGGCCGCCTCCGGCGCTCCCGGATGCATCGTGTTCGGATCGATGGGTCAGATGACCAGCGTCTCCGAACGGGAGTTTGACGCGGTTTGCGAGTTGGCGGTGGAAACAGGACACCAGGCGGGGATTGCTGTCGTGGTAGGCAGCACCGCTTCCTACCAGAGGGAGGCGGTCCGTCGCGCCCGGGTAGCGGAGGAGTCGGGTGCCGACGGTTCGATGCTGGCCGCCCCATACGCCCTTCCCGCCACCAGGGACTGGGCGCTGCGGTTCTTCGTGGAGGTGGCCGAGTCTTTAGACGGTGACATGGCCCTCATGCTCTACAACTACTCACCTCTCAACGGAATGAACCTGACGGCCAAGATGTGGGAGAAGCTACTCGATATCGCCAACATCAAGGCCATCAAAGAGTCCAACACCGCCCTTCCCCACTTCGACGAGATTCTGCTGACCATTTGCGATCGGGTCAACGTATTCAGTGGTAACGACCCGGCCTTTTTCCATGCCTCGATGCTGGGAGCGGCCGGAGCGACCGGGATTTTCAGTTGGGCGGGGCTCAAGACGGGAACCCGCTTCATCGAGGAATGCCGCAAAGGTAATCACAATGACCCTTGGGTGCGGAGCGCTTTCGCAGCCCTACAACGGTTCTCGGCGGCTATCCGCCGACCAGATATGCCGTCAATGCTCAGCTACGAACACGGCTATCTCAACGCGATCGCCGGGCTGGGCGGCGCTCGTACCGGTATTCCCCGCAAACCCTACGGTCCTCTCCCGCCGGGGGCCTTGGCTGTCGTACAAGAAGAGGCGGCGGACCTGCGGGCTTTGGAGGATGCGCTGTGACCGGCGATACGCGCCAACCCGGTGAGATACTGGTTGTATCACGGGACGAAGTGGAGGAACTGCTGGATCCGGCGGCTTGCCTCCGACGATGCCTGGATACGTTCCGCTGGGTGGGTGAGGGGGAGGTGGAGCAGACCAACCCGGTGAACCTCTACGTTCATGATCGTCTTGGTCCGGAACCTCCCTTCGGGCACGGCGCCATGCAGGCTTTCCCCGCCATGATCAGGCCTCTCGGCAGGGCGGCGGTCAAGTGGCTGGGCAGTTACCGGCTCAACCCCCGTCGCGGCCTCCCCGCCATCTCGGCGCTGGACCTGGTCAGCGACATCGACACAGGGATGCCCTTGGCGTTGGTGGACGGTACTGCGGTGACCAACATGCGAACCGGAGGCCACTCCACCGTCGGCGCCAAGTATCTGGCGAGACCGGAGTCGAGCCGGCTGGCGATCATCGGATGCGGGAACGAGGGTTGGACCCATATTCAGGTCCTCAACGAGGCCTTCCCTCTGGAGGAGGTGGTTGCTTTCGACATAAACCCGGACCAGTCGGCTCGGTTCGCTTCTCGGGTGACCGAACGGATCGGGGTCGAGGTCAACGCGGCGGCGGATGTGGAGACAGCGGTGGCCGACGCCGACATCATCTGCATCGTAACGACCGCCGCCCGCCCTGTCTTGATGGAGGAGTGGGTACCCCCCGGCGCCCATGTGTGCGCGGCCACCGGGTTCCGGGATGTGGACCCGAAGTGCGCGACGGCTTTCGATAAGTGGGCGGTTGGATGGTACGGACGGGACCTGGAGTGGATCGAAGGCGAGGAGGTGGGTCGGATAGGCGGCTTGCAGCCAGGCGCGCTGTCCCGGTCCGATATCCACGCCGATCTTGCCACCGAAATAGTTCAGGGAACCCGCCCCGGTCGGGAGGATGCGAGTGAACGCACCGTGATGACCCATATGGGTATGCCCGCCCTTGACGCGGCGGTGGCCTCACTGGTGTATGACCTAGCGGTGGATGCGGGCGCCGGCGCCTGGATCAAGGTGTTTTGAGAGTGGCCGAGGCGATCAGAACAGCTGTGACAGCCAGGGAAGGATCGGTTGTCGATATGGCGGCCCTGCAGGAGGCGATGGACTTCCTGAGGCCGTTGCTCCATGCCGACGGGGGCGACATGGAACTCATGGATGTCGACGATGAAGGGGTTGTCTCGGTTGAGCTGATGGGAGCGTGTGGTACCTGCCCCTTGTCGGTGGTGACCCTTACGGCCGGAATAGAGGCACTCCTTCTACAACGGGTGGATGGGGTTACCGGGGTCGTAGCCCGAACACCGACGGTGGAACTACCCCGGTAACCCTGACTATTCATGCCCCAGACATACCGAACTTGAAAAGCGCCATGTCAAGCCACTTTCGTGGGTCGTCCCGGCGTTCACCCTGCGGGTGAAGGATCACGCTCCGGGCCGGGCGAGGCCACCCTCCCAGGTCATGTGGTTCATTTCATCTCTCTCGGCTACCCACCCAAACCCCCTACATCAAAAATCGGGTTAATAGTCCGAGTCTTAAGTAAGACGTTGAAACCGGCTTCGCCCGGTCGGCATGGTTGCCAAACGTTTGGTTTTGAGCTTGATTGACTTACTCATGGTTGCTTGACATTATTCTCTTCGGTGCAGCTTTCGGTTCACGAGCCTGCGAAGGAACCGAACCGGGTCACCGTACTGGGATCCTCCCACATCTTCGGCTCTCGCGTGTGCGATATCGTACGATCCGCCAAGCTTACTAAGCCACATGCCTGTTGAGGGTTCTTGACGAGCAGCGTGTTTGGGCTCTCCGTCTAGTGCGTATAGGGCAACCTTTTCATAACCTGGTTCCAAACTACCATCGGAGCACAATTGATAGCCGAGCGTTTAAAATAAAGAGATGAAAGCCTCAATAGTTGGCTCCCGCTCTATCCCTGACGGCCAGAAGGCACCAGATGTATTAGGCCACCACCAGCGATGAGTCTCCCCAGCTGCAAAGGCGATACAATTGTAGTTCTGATCAATTGGACTCCGGCACTCGTATCCTCGTGAACTCCTTAGCCGAGGAAACGCAGACTCAACCAAGTCCAATGTCTTATTCGATTGTAGGTGACTGAAGTCCAGGGTACTGGTCTTTGATCCATCTTATCCATGCGTCCGTAGCAGCCATCGGAGAGTCAGTGTATGCCGCAGGGTCTTCTCCTGTAATGGCTCGTAACGCCCAACTCCAATGTAGTGAACCTGTAAGCATTTCTCTATATATAAGAGGGAAACCCACTTTCGTGGCGCGTCAGGCGATCACCTTGCGGGTGAAGGGTCACGCTCCGCGAGGCCGTCAAACAGCTATAACTCCCTGTTCAGCGAGCGGATGACCAATCAACCCCACGTCTTTTTGAGCACCCTTCTACAAAGCGACAGGTCCCATTTTTTTCTTTATGTGGGGACCGGCAACGTCCATGTGCTGGGTGAACTCGGTTCAGGTCACGAGGTTCCGGTCGGTTACGCCGATCAAGGCCTTTGTCTGTCACTCGCTCCGCGACTTCATCTGTTTCGGTTGGTTCTTGTATGCGCGGCTAACTGCTAGGCAGGCGCACGACCGCATCGATCTGCACCTTGGCGCCCTTCCACAGGAAGGCAACCCCGAAGCTGGTTCGCGCCGGAAACGGGTTGGGGAACCGTTCTCCGTAGATGCGGTTCATAGAGTCCAGATCGTCCTCGTCGACGAACTGAACGCATGTTTGCACGACATCGGACAGCGAGGCCTCCACCTCGGCCAGAATGCTCTCAAGGTTGGTAATGGCTTGATGGAACTCGTTGTCGAATCCTCCGGTCACGAAGTCGCCGGTAGCCGGATCCCGACCGATCTGGCCGGTTATCCAAGCCAGGTCCCCTTCCACCCGTATATGTGGATAAGGGCCGCGTGGCTCCGGAGCGTGGTCGCTGGTTACCGATTTTGCTGATAGGGACACTGTTCCTACCTTTCGTCGGGGCGCTGTTGCTGGAATCGCGCCTGGGTCAAGGAGCCGAGCAGCGGAGAAGGTTGAGCGATGCCTCCACACCTTCCGTAGAGGTCCAATCCACCGATATCACCACCTCGGTCAGGCCGGCGTCGGCCAACTCGGTAAGGCGTTCGGCCAGCGCCGGGGTCGGTCCGGGGGACTGCATTGCCAGCCGCGGAGGTGTTGGACGGCCGGCTCTAGCCGCTTCTCGCCGTATCATCTCGATTCTCTTTCGAATTTCTTCCGGGTTGATCTCTTGGGTGTATTGAAAGCCGATCCAACCATCGGCATGTCGGCCTGCCCGCCGGATCGCGTGTCGGGACATACCCCCTACCAGGATCGGAATGTCTTTTGCCGGGGTGGGGTAACAGAAAATACCCGGGGGTACTTGCCAATGCCGGTAGCGACGGGCGGCGGGTCTACCTGTCCAGCAGTCTCGCATTATCTCCATCCACTCGTTGAGGCGGGTTCCCCGGTCTTCGAAGGGCGCCCCGAGCGCGGCGAACTCCTCGGCCAGCCAACCCACCCCTACCCCGAGCGTGAACCGCCCGCCGGTGAGCACATCCAGAGTGGCAAGCTGCTTGGCAAGAACTATCGGGTTGCGCATAGGGGCGATGAGGACACAGGTACCCAGTCCTACCCTGGTGGTTACCGCCCCGGCTGCTGTCAGGGTGATAAGAGCATCGGACATGGGGTGGCGGAGGTCCCATCTGATTTTCCCGTCCGCGTCGAAGGGGTAGGGGGAGGTGGAGCTTTCCACCATCACCACATGATCGCTCATCCACACCGAGTCGAATCCGAGCTTCTCCGCAAGTCGGGCGGCCTCCGGCGCCGGCATGATAGCGTCGGGCCCGTGAGAGGGTAGGTTTACTCCGATCCGGATTCCGCTCACGTCAGCCACCCTCCGTCCACCACCAGTATGTGGCCGGTTACATAGGAGGCGTCCGGTGACGACAGGAAGTCAACCGCGGCGGCTATATCCGACGGCTTTCCGAGGCGGCCAAGCGGGATCAGGGTGCCCGCCTGATCCGCGGCGCGTTCCTCGCCGAGCACGGAGCGCACAAGGTTCGTCCTGACAGTCCCCGGGGCGACCGCATTTACCCGGATCCCGTATGGGGCCAGTTCGTTCGCGGCGGAGATCGTTAGCATCCTGACCGCCCCTTTCGAGGTGTCGTAGGGGACCATCGGAGAAGTGGAAGCGGAGAAAGCCGATGTGGAGGCGGTATTCACGATGCAACCTGCGCCTCTCGGGGTCATCACCTTGGCGGCTGCCTGGATTCCGAAGAACACAGCTCTCAGGTTTACCGCCATCAGCCGATCGAAGTCTTCCGGGGTTTCTTCCATCAGTGGACGGATCCATCCGATCCCTGCATTGTTGACCATCGTGGTGAGGGGGGTTTCCCGGTCGATACGTTCGACTGTTTCAGCGAGTGCGTCCACATCGCTGACGTCCAAGGCGACCGGACGAACGTCGAAACCTTCGGCGCAGAGTTCGGCGGCGGCTGCTTCGTGGCCGACGATGTCGGCTATGTAGACGGTATCGCCGCGTCTGGCGAGCCGTTCCGCTATCCCGCGCCCTATCCCACTGGCGCCTCCGGTGACGATCGTGTTCCCAGATGATTCCGAATCCACTAGTGGCCTTTCTCGCTGCTGATGCTGATGGCGCTAACAGGGTAGTCAAGGACCCGCCCACTGAGGTTCAGCCAAAGCCGAGTCCCGACAGCCAGGCGCCTCTGGGATGCTGTACGGCTGCCGCCAGGTCTCCGGGATGATCGATGTCCAAGGTGAGACCGAGAGTCGCGATCACTGAGGGTCGGTGACCGGCATGGAGGTGCCGGTGGAAACTCCCTACCCCGTAGGAGAAGGGGAAGGACCCCGAACCGCCCAGAGCGGATGTGCCTCCGTCGTAGGAGAAGGCGATTGCGTGGTGGCCGTTGCTCACCAGGTGCAGTACCCGACTTACCTCTTCGGATATGAGGCATGGAAGGTCGGAATGAAGGATCAACCACGGACGATCGCCTGCATAACCGACCACTTCGGCGGCGGCGGCGTTCAGATCCCCGTCGGGCGGATCAGCCAGCAGCTGAAGGGATAGGCTCGCGGCCCATGCTTCCACATCGGGACCCGACGACACGATCAAAGGGGCCACACCTGTCGCCGCTACGACCTCCACCGTATGGGAAGCGAGTGACCGAGCCAGCAAGGCGCGAGCAGGCGGGTCGTACGCAGTCGCCAGCCTGCGGTAGGCATCGTGGAAGGACCGGATCGGCAGGCCCACCACCGGGTCGGCGCCGGTCGGGTTCATTCCCGCGAACCAATCGACCGCATAGCCCGACTAAGCGGGCGTTCGTCGATCGGCATATGGATGAGAGCCGCCGCGACGCCGAGCGCCACCCCCAGCCACCACACCTGATCGTAGGACCCGGTACGGTCGTACAGATAGCCACCCATCCACACCCCGATGAAGCTGCCGGTTTGGTGGGACAGGAACACCAGACCGAATAGTGTCGCCAGGTAGCGAACCCCGAAGACCTGCTGGACGATTCCGGTAGTGAGCGGAACGGTGGAGAGCCAGAGGATGCCCATCACTCCGGCGAACAGGTATATGGTCAGGTTCGTTTTGGGGGCCAGCAACATGAAGGTAATGGCGACCGCCCTCAACGCGTAGATCCCGGTCAGGCCACGCTTTTTCGACCAGCGTTGACCGAATGCGCCGCTGCTGAATGATCCGATGATGTTGAACGCCCCGATCAGAGACAGGGAGAAGGCGCCGACCGGCGGGGCTAAACCCAGATCCTGTACGAAAGCCGGGAAGTGAACCGTCATAAACGAGATCTGGAATCCGCACACGAAGAACCCGGATGTGAGCAGCAGGTAACCGCGGTGCCGGCCGGCCTCGATGAGTGCTTCCTTGAGGGTCTGGTCGGTTTCGCTCGATGCCTTGGCGGCAGTGGTGTTGGGCAGCACGATAGCCAGTGGGATGATCACCAAGGTGAATGCGGCCACCGTCAGGAGGGTCGAGTACCAGCCGACGGCGGTGATGAACCCTTGACCGATCGGCGTGAGGAGCACCTGCCCGAAGGAGGATGCTGCGGTACCCATCCCGAGCGCCAGGGACCGTCTCTCGGGGCCGACCGCCCTGGCCATTGCGGCCAGAACCAGCGAGAAACTGGAGAAGGCGATTCCGATCCCCACTACCACGCCGGCGGTGAGCTGTAGCGCCAGGCCGCTCCCCGACAACGCCATACCCCACATACCGAGTGCGTATATGGTCGCTCCTATGGCCAGCACATAGCGAGGCCCGTACCGGTCGGCGAGTGCGCCAGCCACCGGCATACCGATTCCCCACATCAGGTTCTGGATGGCCAAGGCGAGGGCGAAGGTCTCCCTACTCCAGTCCATGTCCATTGTCATCGGCGTGAGGAAGAGGCCGAAGGTGGACCGAACCCCGTACCCGACGGCCGCTATGACGCAGCCGGTGACGATCACAACTACGGGGGTTCGCCAGTCCTGCAATCTCGCTCTTGTCATGATGCCGGGGAACCTCGATGACGGGATCTGCGTGCCTACATTCCGGTGGGCGGCCGACGGGCAGGTATCACCAACCCTTGGGCATAACACCGAACCGGGTTATAGATGCTACATGTCACCCTGTTCAGATCCTTGACAAGACGGTCCCTGCCTGTAGTGAACCCCAATTCTTCATGCCCCAGACACACCGACCTCGAAAAGGCCACGTCAAGCGCACTTTCACGGCGCGTCAGTCGATCACCCTATAGGTGAAGGGCGCGCTCCGACCAGGCGAGGCCGTCAAGCAGCTATTTTCCCAGGTCAGAGAGTTCTGTGCATCTCTCTCGGTTGCCCATTCAAACCCCTGCATGAAAATCGGAGTGAAAGGAGGACCCGGCGGTATACAGTGGGTTGCTTGGCTCTTGAGGAACGATCCCGCGATGTGACGACAACCCGACTGAGGGTTGCCGGCAGTATTGCTATCGGTGGGGTATTGGCCATCTCCTGGTGGGAGTTGCTCTTTCTCCCGCTGGGGGCCAGCCACGACGGACGGATCAACGGTCGGTTCGGTCTACATGTCCGGAACTTCCTGGAGTCGGGTCTTCGGGGATCAGACTTCCTTGCATCGATGGAACCCTTCTCTAATGTTCCATACACGCATCATCCTCCGTTGCTGAACCTTCTCCATACGACGGTGGGTTCGGTATTGGGGCAGGGTGAGTGGCAGCTTCACCTGATCGGGTACGTCGCCGGTCTGGGAACGGTGGCCGGGCTGATGTGGCTGGCTCGCGAGCTCGAACTCGGGGCCGCCGCCTCGGTGGCTTCCCTGGCTCTTGTCGCGGCTACTCCCATGTTCTGGATCTACGCTCGGCTCGGGCTGGGGGTTTCGTTGATCGTGGCTTTCCTGGCCCTGTGGCAGAGACATAGGAGGCTCGGTGATCATCACCGCACCCTTCCGCCGGCTGCCGGGATCACCGCGTTCGGATCATGGATGGGGGTCCTGCTCATTATCCTTCTGGCGCTGCGGGGCCTCAGAGATCCCCATTTCCGCGGCATGGCGATACGAATCGGAATCGCCGGGCTGGGAGCGGCCATAGTGGCCCTGGTGTGGGCTCTCGGCGCCGGCCAGGTTACGGAGCTGGTGGATCATGTCGGTACCCGGCTGCACTGGCCCGCCTGGTCGGAGCTGGTCTCTACCTACGGGTGGTTCTACCAGACCCTATTCCCCGGGTGGTTCCTATGGGGCATCCTCCCCGCCCTCGCCGTCTCTGTCGCTGACCGCGCCACCCGTTCGGCTTCCGTGGCGGTCATAGCGGCGCTCGGGGTCTGGACTCTGATCACACCGGGCGCCGCCCTTGTACACGACTACTGGACCTACCCGCTACTCGTGCCGGTCTTTCTCGGTCTGGCGGTCGGGCTTGATCGGATCGGGGCCTTTCTAAAGGATGGTCGGCTCGCGCTAGGGGTCTATGTGGTTCTGTCAGCGCTGGCGGTAGCGGGGTTCGCTCGCCTTCCCGACTATCGGGACGCCTACTTTCGGGCGCCGTCGGCGGCCGGCGCCCTGCTCAAAGAGGTCGCACCGCCGTTCGGTCAGGTTACAGCCTGGGTGCTTGAAGGTGTTGACCCGTTACCCAGATGGGTCAGCTATTACTGGGATCTGCCCACCGCCGAGGTGAATGGCGGCAATATCGATCAGGTCGGGGACGGCGACCTTGTCCTGATACGCCTCGACCAGGCGCCTGAATGGACGCCGACCCAGCTTCAACCCGTGGCCCGGCAGGGCCGTTACGCGTTCGTAACCCGCCACGATCTCCGTTCCAACCGTCAGCCTTGATTTCTTCAGGCCGCCGTGCCTGTGGGCTTGTCGAAGAGTCGGCGGTAGGTGGTGGCGAGCCGCTGGTATGACTCCACCCCGTGCCGTTGCCGTTCGGCCTCCTCCTCGGTCAGTTCCCTGATCGGTTTGGCGGGAATCCCCATAGCGAGTGTCCATGGTGGAATCTTCCTGCCCTCCGGCAGCACCGCCCCGGAGGCCAACCAGGATCCCTCGCCGAGTTCCGATCCGTTGAGCGCCCTGGCGCCGATCCCCACCAGGCATCGATCCCCGATCGTGGTCCCGTGAAGAACCGCGCTGTGACCTACCGTGGCGTGGGCGCCCACGATGCACGGGAACCCCTCGTCGACATGCATAACCGTACCGTCCTGGATATTGGAGTAGCGCCCGATATCCACCGGACCGAACTCGGCTCTGATCACCACTCCGAACATGATCACCGAGTTGGCCCGGAGGGTTACCTCACCGTATATATGTACTCCGGGGGCCACAAAGGCAGTCGGATGGAACACCGGCCGACCTATCGGTATCTCATCGGTCCGGTATATCTCGGAGCCCTTTTTGTCGCACATCGGAATCAGTGTAACCCTGCCGCCCGATGACAACGACGACACGAACCGTTCTGGGATCCGGTAACCGATGCATGGTAAGGACCAGTTCTACGACCAAACTAACATCGTTCTAGTGATCTTTGGATATATTTAGGTCATATGACTGTGATTTCAAGACGTTTGATGACGTATCGAACACCCTTCCATTGAAGGGCCGCGCCATCAGGTGAGCGGCTTCATTATCCAGTCGAGCAGGTCTGGTCGGGCCTGGAGCTTCCGGAACCACTCCGCCGCTATCTCGAAGACGCGCCATTCAGAATCGGCGGAGACCGTTCCTGACTCCACGGCCTCGGCGTGGGCGTGGGAGGTCGACAGATACATAGCGGTGGGCGAACCGTCCGCAAAGTAGTGATCCCACGCATCCTGGAACCGTACGAAGTCGGCGATGGCGAACAACTCCGCTATCAGAGCTTCATCGTCCACCAATTGACCGCCGGCTCGCCGAACCGCCTCGTGCATCGGTGGCAGCACCGAGCCGGTACGGTTGTGGAGGTACCGAATGGTCCGATACCAGATGGCGAGCATTCGCAGCGCCGTCTCCTCGTTTTCATCCAGCCAGCCCTGAGTGGAGGCGAAGGTGCTGTACCACAGTCCCGCGGGCCCGAAGGCCTGGAACGGAGCGGCCGCTACGAACTGATCCCGCAGATCGGGAGAAGTCAGCATCTCGTGCATCCGCATGCTGTCACCGATGTGGTAGTCGCCCTGCCCTTCAAGGAACGCGGCGGAAGCACCCGCAAGATCGGCGGCGCCGATGACCCCCACATCGTCGATGGCAAGCCCACCCTGGTCCAGCAAGGCCCTCAGGGTGGGGAGACTACCCGGATCCCATATAGCGAAGCTCCTACCGGCCAGCGACGCGGCGAACTCCCGGTTGGTAGCGTCCAGATCGCCGTCCGTCTCGACGAAGAAGTCAAGCCATGTTTTGTGTATCGGCGTCTCGGTCTCAGGATCCTGGCGACCTACGACCTGGAACCCGCGCCACTGGTAGGCGGTGATCCAATTTCGGAACCCCGGAATGCTCTCATAGACCGCGAAAGCGCAGGAAGGGCAGGAGGCGATAACGTCGAGTTCCCCCCGCTGGAGGGCGGCGGCCGGAAAGAAGGCTTGGCCGACGATGTCCAACTCGATGTTGAGTTCCTCGGCGATCCCCAACTCCTTGGATGCAGCCCATAGGTTGTAGGGATAGAGTGGTCCACCGTTGATACGCACCGTTACAAGGGGAGCGGGAGGAATAGTCGGAATTATCTCCTCCGGCGCCTCCTGAACTTCGGGCTGAACCAGTACCTCACGGACGATTTCTCGAATAACGGTCGTAGGGGGCGCCGTGGTGGTGGGGCCGGCGGTGGTGGTCGGAGTGGTTGTCGTCGCGGAGACGGTGGTGGTCGTAGATAGAGGAACCGTTGTTGAAGGGGCCGCCGTCGTGGTGGAGGTGACGGTCGTGGTCGGCGAGGTCATGGCCGGCGGCGGATCTGGTGGGCTGCAGGCTGTTGAGACCAGTGCCAGAACCATCGGGATCGTAAACAGCACTCCTTTGCGTGCGTTCCTCACCTGTCCTCCCATCTCGAGTGGCTTCAGTAAACGATTCGGTACCGAGATGCCCACTCTTGGATAGTTCGATACGTCGAAACCGCCGGATCAAGGAGACTCTTGCCTACCGATCCCCGGAGTTGCTTGTGCGCAGGATCAGCGTAGAACATACGCCCACATTTCTGATGCATTAACCCTGCTTCGGCAATTGCCGCCCGACGACATCCGGCGGGTGACGAGGGTTTTCGGTGCGGGTGTCGGAGAGAGGACTCGAACCTCCACGCCCTGTAAGGGCACTAGGCCCTCAACCTAGCGCGTCTACCAATTCCGCCACTCCGACAGGCGAGCGCCGATTATACCCGGATTCTCGGAGGGTGGTCCAAAGAGAACGGTGACACCGTCCGTAGTCCTCTGTCTGAACAGGCGTTATGTTATCGGTCGACTGTCTGTAAAGGGGCTTCCGCCACCCTCTCGGCCAAGCCGATATGGTCACATGTTTCCTGAGGCCTGGCGACTCGGAACTCAGTCCGAACCAAGCGCAGCTATCCGGTCCATTATGCCTTTACGCTCGGCGCCGATGGTGGTGCTAGACCCGTGACCGGTGTGAACGACTGTCTGATCCGGCAGGGTAAGCAGCAAGCTCCCGATGCTTCGGAGGATGGTCGGATAATCGCTGAAGCTCCGCCCGGTGGCGCCCGGACCACCGTTGAAAAGGGTATCACCGGAGAAAACCAGACCTTCGGCCTCTTCTCTGAAGCAGCACGAGCCCGGCGAGTGTCCGGGAGTGTGGATAACCCCGAGCCGATGCTCGGCCACTTGCAGGGTATTGCCGTCCTCCAGGTTCCGATCAGGCGCAGTATCCGGGTAGACCATATCCCAGAGCATCCGATCAGCGGGATGGATCAGAATCGGAGCGTCAACCGCTTCCCGCAACGGAACCGCCGCGTCGATATGGTCGTTGTGGCCGTGGGTAAGGACGATTGCCTCCACCCTGCGCCCGGCCACGGCTTCCACAATCGGCATGTGGTCGTGCCCGGCGTCGAAAACGAGAACCTCGCGGTCGTCTCCCAGCATCCAGACGTTGTTGGTTACTGCCCATTCACCCCCGTCAAGACGGAAGAACCCGTCGGTGGTAATCAGTTCCAGAGCCATACTGCGACAACCGGATCAGATGACAACCACGGAACGGAGAACCTCACCCCGCTCCATCTTATGGAAGGCCTCCTCCACATCACCCAGCCCGATCGTCTCCGAGACGAAACGATCCAGGTCGAGCCGTCCCTGCAGGTAGAGGTCGATGAGCATCGGAAAGTCCTTCGAGGGAAGGCAATCTCCGTACCAACTGGACTTCAAGGCGCCACCCCGGCCGAACACTTCCAGGAATGGTAGTTCGATGGTCATGTCGGGTGTCGGAACCCCCACCAGTACAACCGTGCCGGCCAGATCCCGCGCCTCGAAAGCTTGGCGATAGACGTGAGGCAGGCCGATCGCTTCGATGGTCACGTCTGCGCCGTTGCCTCCAGTCAGGGACTTGATTCCTTCGACCGGGTCCGCCTCGGCGGAGTTGATGGTGTGAGTGGCGCCGAACTCCCGGGCCCACTCCAGCTTACGATCGTCGATGTCCACCCCGATGATGGTGGTGGCGCCGGCCAGCTTGGACCCGACTATGGCGCCGTCTCCCACACCGCCGCATCCGAAGACCGCCACGCTGTCACCACGGCCCACTCCGCCGGTATTCATGGCTGCGCCGATTCCGGCCATTACCCCGCATCCGAGGAGACCGGCCACCTCGGGAGGAGCGGCAGGGTCGACCTTTGTGCACTGTCCGGCTGCTACCAGGGTCGCCTCGGCGAAAGCCCCGATGCCCAGGGCGGCCGAGAGCTCGGTACCGTCCTCCAGCGTCATCTTCTGGGCGGCGTTGTGGGTGCTGAAGCAGATGTTGGGCCTGCCCTTGAGGCAGGAACGACACTGGCCGCACACCGCCCGCCAGTTGAGGATCACGAAGTCCCCGGCGGCCACCTCGGTAACCCCCGGTCCTACCTCTTCCACCACTCCCGCCGCCTCGTGACCGAGGAAGAAGGGGAAGTCGTTGCTGATCCCACCCTCGCGGTAATGAAGATCCGTGTGGCACACCCCGCATGCCTGGATACGCACCACCGCCTCTCCGGGACCCGGATCGGGAATGACGATGTTCTCCAGGGTTACCGGCTCACCAACAGCCTTCGACACCACACCTTGAACCGTCCGCGGCATTATCCATCTCCTCCTCGATTGCACCCGCCTTGTCCGGATGGTCAGGCGAGTGGTCTGGTAACAGAATAGCGGCCGGGATCACACGCCGTATGAGGTCGGCCCCAATTCTTCATGCTCCGTAACGCCAGCCTCGAAAGTACCGCGTCAAGCCCGATTTCGCGGCGCCGTCAGGCGATCACCCACCAAGTGAAAGGTCACTCCCCGGTCAGGCGAGGCTACCAAGCAGTTATCCTCTATCCTCCCAAGTCCGGGTTCCCAGGGCGGTGCTGAAAACAGGTGATGGAATTGGCCCTCCGTCTGCTGACCAGGGAGTTTGCCATCGGACGTCGGGCCAAGCCGGGGGGAAGAACCTGGTCGTTCCCGGTCACCTCGGGAGAAAATCCACCACGGAGCCTAAGGACCGGCTGCTTCTCCAGCCGTCCGGTTGACCGGATCCACCGCGACACCCAGTGACTCCAAGGCGGTCACCCCGAGCATCGGCTCGGCGTCGTCCTCTCCGAACACGATGGTCGCTCCTACGAACTCGCCCATCATCTCGACCCTGGCGACCGCAACATCCATAGTTCCGGCGCTCCCGTCAGCCAGGCCATACGTCCTTTGACCCTCCGGCAGCAACCCGATCGACTCCAGATGAGCGCGGGCACAAGGCAATCGATTGCGCCGGTGTCGACTAGGAAGTTCCCCTCCCAGACCCGATCGGGCTCGGCCGGATTCCTGATCGCGGCGACGGTGTGAATGTATCCCACGGGTAGCCTCCCTATAAATCAAACCGCTCCCCTAATCGGGGGCCTACTAACCGCTAACTATCGGTAGTTTGGGTATAAAAACGGCGCTATGTCATTACGGGCTCGGAAGTCATTGCATTCCGAGGAACGCCCTTCGAACCCGAGGATCCGCCAGGAGATGGGCGGAGCGACCGTGGTAGGTAGGACTCCCCGATTCGAGCACATACCCGCGGTGGCTGATCTCGAGGGCTTGGCGAGCGTTCTGTTCGATCATCAGCACTGTCAGGCCGATATCGCGGTTGAGCCGTTGTATCGCCTCGAAGACCTGTCTGGTCACGATCGGCGCCAGACCCGCCGAAGGTTCATCCATCAGCACCAAGCGCGGCTCGTACATGAGGGAACGCCCGATCTCCAGCATGCGCTGCTCTCCCCCCGACATGGTACCGGCATCCTGACCTGATCGTTCGGCCAGCCGTGGAAACAACTCGAAGACGTACTCGATACGTTCCCTTACCCTCCTCCTGTCCGGCTCCAGGAACATGCCCAGTTCGAGATTCTCGTATACGGTCATCTGGGGGAACACGCTGCGGAGTTGCGGTACCATCGCCATACCCGCCTGCTGTAGCGCATCCTCGGGCGCGATGCCGGTGATGTCATGTCCGTCGCACAGCACCAGTCCTGAATGTATCCGCGCCAACCCGTAGATCGCCTTGAACACCGTAGACTTCCCGGCGCCGTTGGGACCGAGGACACAGACAATCTCTCCTCCCGCCACCTCCAATCTGACACTCCTGATGACGTCTTGGCCCGGGTAGTAACCGGCGGTCAGATCGATGACCTCGAGTAGGGGGACCGGGATCCGGTCAGCCATTCTCACGCTCCCCGGCTTGAGCGCCGAAGTACGCTTCGATCACCGCCGGATCCTGCCTGATCCGGTGAGGGGTGTCCTCGGCGAGCTTGGCCCCTCGGTCCAACACCACCACCCGCTCACACAGGTCGGCCACGAAGCCGGTATTATGTTCCACCAGCAGGATGGCCACGCCTTCCGCATTTATAGCCCGCAGCCGGTCCGCTAACTGAAGTATGAGCGTCGGGTTCACGCCGGAGGTGGCTTCATCGAGGAGGAGCAGTCGGGGTTCGCTCATCAGTGCCATGCCGATTTCGAGCAGGCGACGTTGCCCGCCGGACAGGGAACCCGCCTTCTCATGTCTCAGGTCGGCCAGCAGCAGGAAATCGAGCAGTGAGTCGACCCGCTCGCGGGTGGCGGGATCGGTTCTCCGGAAGAGGCCGACTCCGCCCACCCGATCCCACTGGATGCTCAACTCCATGTTTTCCGTCACCGTGAGATCGCGGTAGACCCTGATTACCTGGAAGGTACGGGACATCCCGAGGCGCGCCACCTCATGGGGACGGCGCCGGGTGATGTCCTTACCCTTGAAGCGGATCGATCCAGCGTCGATTGCCGTGACCCGGCTCAGGCAGTCGAAAAGGGTGGTCTTGCCACTTCCGTTGGGACCTATCAACCCGACCATCTCACCGGCGCCGACGGAGATATCGACCCTATCGACCGCGGTCAAGCCGCCGAACCGCTTGACCAGCCCCCGAGCTTCGAGGAGCGGAGTCACGGTGTTCCCCCGGATTCTTCCACCTGACTCCCACGATCCCGCCGGCGTCGCCAGAGCCGGATCAGGCTGGTTCCCCTGGTGTCGAAACTCCCCAACAACCCCCTGGGGAGTAACAGGACGATCAGGATCAGGAGAACCCCTTGGGCGATCAGGTGGTAGTCGAGGAGGTGTGACCAGAGCACCTCCCGCAACCAGAACAGAACCACCGTACCGAGAACCGGGCCGGCCACCGTACCCAACCCACCCAGGATGGTACCCAGGACCGCATCAAGGGTGCGCACCTCCACGAAGGCGATATCAGGATCGACGAACGTGTTCTGGTACGCCCATAGACCGCCGAACAGGCCGGTGGAGAACCCGGCGAAGCTGAAAACCATGACCTTCAATCTGGTGGTATCGATACCGCGCATCTCCGCCGCGATCTCGTCTTCGCGAATCGCCGTCAAGGCGGCGCCGAACCTGGTACCGCGCAGCCACCAGGTGAACCCCACTAATGCGATCACCAGACCCAGTTCGACGTAGTAGAAGAGGGGCCGGTTCAGGTAGGGGGGCAGAGTGAGACCCACCCCACCGCCGGTAAGTCCTCCCCACACCCTCACTATCTCCCGCAACGCCACAAACGTGGCAAGCATGGCGATCGAGAAGTAGGGACCCTTCAGCCGCATCGTCGCCCTCCCGATGACCGCGGCCAGCATTCCCGCCGCCAGCGCGCCGAGCGCGACCGCGGGTATGGGAGACCAACCGATCTGCGGTCCGTTGCTCTGCAGGGACATCAGGATGGCCGTGGTATAGGCGCCGATCCCGAACCAGGCGGCATGGCCGAAATCCACATATCCGGTAAACCCTCCGGTCAGGTTCCAGTTCACCGCCACCCCGATGGCGGTGAACATCAGCGTGAGGGTGAACAGCCTGGCGTCGTTGACACCCGGAAGGAGCGGCGTAATGAGCAATAGGACCAGCGCGCCGACCGCCAAGGTGAGAGTGAAGCGGGTAACCCGACCGAACCGGTCCTGGGCCCCGACCGATCGGTCCTCGGAGGCGTTCTTCATAGACTCACCTCCCGGCGGAGGCGCCGATTCCTCATGTGGCCGTTGCATCCACAGGCCTCAATCCTCCGAACAGTCCCTGGGGACGGAGGATCAGGGCGGCGACGAGCACCACGAACGAGGCCACCACCGCGAGATTGGTACCGACATGGGGAATGTAGGTGGCCAGCCCGGCTTCGACAATTCCCAACACCAGGGCGCCGCCCACCGCTCCTCGTACCGATCCGAGACCGGCCATGGCGGTGATGGCGAAGGCCTTGAGTGTCAGCGGCGTTCCCTGGAAGGGTTGGATTCCCAGTACCGGGCTGACCAGCACCCCGGCCACGCCGGTGATCCCTATGCACAGTGCGAAGGTGATGGTGTAGACCTTGCCTATATCTATGCCGACGATGCGGGCCGCTTCACGGTTCTGGGCCGCCGCTCGGATGCTCTTCCCCAGGCGGGACCGGGCGAGGAACAGACTGAGGAGGGCCGTGACGGCCAGGCCGATCAGCATGATCCAGAAACGGGTCACCGGTATGGTGACGCTCCCGGCGAGCGCCCATGCCCCGTCCAGAACCGTGTCGGCGCGCCGGAAGTCCGCCGAGAACACCACCTTCAGAAGGTTCTGCATGATGATGGCCACCCCGAACATCACCAGCAACGACACCAGGTGGGGTCGATCGATGATCCGATTGACCAGGAACCGCTGGGTACCGTAACCAAGCGCCATCATCAACAGGAAAACAACCGGCGCGGTGAGGAACGGGTCGATGCCCCACAGGTGGCCGGCGAGCCAGGCCAGATAGGCGCCGAGCATGACGAACTCGCCGTGAGCGAAGTTGATCACCCCCATCACCCCCCAGATGATCGAAAACCCCAACACGAGGATGGTGTACATGCCGCCTAGGGCGATACCGTTGATCAGGGTCTGGGCCAAGCGCGCCGACGGGGACCCCCCGGTCGTGGAAGCTGATTCCGCGGTCGAGTAACGCAGTCGGGCTACCGCGGCCTCCTCCGGCGCCACTACCCGGATCTCCCCATCCTGAACTTGGATGGCGCCCATCTGCCTCGAGGTGTTGACACCACGCTCGTCGAAGGATATGGGACCGAAGAAGGTATCGGCCTCGAGTTCGTAAAGGGCTTGACGAACCTCGTCGTTGGTGAGGGTTCCGGCTTCCTCGATCGCCAGATGCAGGGCCAGGGCGGCGGCGGTGGCGCTGGCCGCCTGGTAGACGGGCGGTTCACCCCAGAGATGTTCGAAGTAATCGGCGTAGTCGGCGGCCCGGCCGAAATAGGGACCCTCGTAGGCCATCACCGGTTCCCACTGGGTAGGACCCAGCAACCCTTCGGCGTCTTCACCCAACTCCTCGATCAGCTTCGGGTTGGATGGACCCACGGTGATCAACATCCCGTCAGGTGTGAAATCCAGTTCCTTGGCGGCGGCCACGAACAACAATGCGTCGTTGTAGTGGCCTCCTCCCACGAAAACGTCGGGTCCCAGTTCCCTGAACTTGGTCATGATGGCGGTGGCGTCCTGGATGTCCTTGGGGTAGGACTCCATCGAGAGCACCTCCATCCCAGCCTCCTCGAGATGGCGACGGGCGCCCTCGGCGACCGAAGTCGGGAATGAGGTGTCTTCGTAGGCGATGACCGCGGTGCGCGCCCCCTGTGCGGCCAGCATCCCGATACCGGACTTGGTGTAGTCACTGGCCAGCGTGGCGACTAGGAAAAGGTTGCGGAAGCCGCGTTCGAACATGGTGTCGGAGGTGCCGTTCCCTTCCACCATGATGACGTTGTTGGCCTCGGCAATGGCGCTGGCGCCGGTGGTGAGACCGCTGGAGTAGGGACCGAGCAGGAAGTCCACCTGATCATCGTCGATGAGCTTCTGCACGAGGTTGGCGGCGGTGTCGGCGTCGGATTCGTCGTCGTAATAGACGATCTCGGCCCGGTAACGACCGTCGCCCATCTTGATACCGCCGTAGTCCTCGTTCACCCACTTCACCCAGGTGTCATATCCCCGGCGCGCATCGCGACCCTCCACTGCGTACTTGCCGGTCGCGCTGAGGGCGGCGCCCAGCCGGATGACGCCGGCGAAGCCATCACCGGCGGAGGAGGTTTCGGCCCGGCTGTCGTTTCCACCACAAGCCGCCAGGATCATCAGGATGGCCAGACCGTTCAAGGCTCGGCGGCATGCTCCCTGTGAGGTCTTACCGCTCAGTCCGTTCATCTACCTTCCGATCTTCCGCAAGGCGTGTTACCCGGAGAAAGCCCGGATAGTAACCCGATTTTTCATGCAGGGGTTTGGATGGGTAACCGAGAGAGATGCTATGAACCCCTGACCTGGGAGGATGGCTGCGTGGTGGCCTCGCCTGGGCGGGGTGCGTCCATCACCCGAAGGTGAACCCGGGACGTTCCATGATGCTGCGCTTGACGTGACCTTTTTGAATTCGGTGTGTCTGGGGCATGAAGAATTGGGGTTAATGCATATCCCGGAATCAGCCGCCGGCCGGTGTCCAGAGGGTGGTACGGGGATGGAACTGGCTCCAGGCGAACCAGAACGCCTCGTGGACAGGAATCTCCATGCCGTCGGGTCCCCGGGCGCGCAAACCTCCCCCGTCCCTGGTCAGGGTGAACCCTTCGTACTCCACCGACCCGCCGCCCAACAGAACCTCATGGGCGGCGGCTACCGGAAAAGCGATGGTCACCGTCTCGGCGACTTGCCGGCTGACCACGCCCAGCACCTTCTCCTGTACCGGCAGGCGGCCATCGACATCACCGATCGGGAAGATCGGGCCGTCATCGTCGCGGCCGCGCAGCGGATCTTCCGGATAGATGTGGCCGATCCCTCCATCCTCCACCACGATATAGGTGTGGGGATTAGCCGCCTTCCACTCTCCCCACGGGGAGGCGATCACAGTGGTCTGCATCAGTTGAACCCCGGCCTCCCGCAGCGGACCGCTGACAGCCCGACCGGTGAAGGTGTCGAAGACCGAGAAGGTGTGGAACTCGTACATCATCTTGTTGGATCGGGAAAGAAGGCCCGAGGTGCGCAACTCGAAGTTCTCCAACTCACCTATACCCGCCGGGACCTCGTCCGTGAAGTAGGCCTGAGCGGATCCGCAAAGTGTGCAGTACGGAATGCCGAGCCGACGGCCCCCGATGGTGATGTTCACCATCTCGTGTACTTCCATCATGTTCTTGGGGAAGGCTACCGATTCGCCGTTGACGGTCACCGCGAACACATAGGCGTCATCGGGGTAGTAGTCGCTTTCCGACGCCGGTTCGAGGGGTGGATCGTTGAGGGCCGGTATGCATCCCCGAGGGCAGGGGAAGTCCGTCTGCGATATAGGCCGGTCATCGATCAGCACCCCGCCCCAAGTCACGTGTCTCCAATCGATCAGCGAATCCCTGTCGTCGAAGAACGGCGCCCATCGTGGATCTATCAGGGTGTAGACCTGCCCTTTCCACCAACCGAACTCCGGCAGGGCGGGAGTATCCCTTTCGATGAGGAGGTTGGTAGCTTCCTTCCAGGGATTGGCCCCGAGTTCGACCCCGGTCAGCGCGGTGAAGGCGTCGCCAAGCCCCGAGTACTCCGGGTGTATGAACCGCATGAGGTCGGCCAGAACCCAAGCGACACCCGGGTCGTCGGACTCGACCAGGCGGGTTATCGCCTCGCGATCCAGTCCGGTCGTCAACGAGTCGACAACAGCTTGCAGGTCAGCTTCGGCGCCGCTTCCGGGAAGCGCTTCCCCCGTGGTGGTCGATACCTGTTCGACCGAGTCGACCGGTATCGTGGTCGTACCGATAGATGGTTCGGGCTCGGTCATGGGAGCGGTGGTAGTGGGGGATGGTCGGTCATCGTCCCGCTCGGTGGTTGTTTCCACCGGAATGGACATGTCGGCAGATGCAGAGGATCCGGCGCTCTCGACCATCTCAGTATCGTCGGAGGATGTATCCGTGGATGCGCATCCCGCCATTGCGACGAATCCGACCAGCAAGGAGAGGCCACCCATCAGGACCCGGAGCCGGGTCGCGCCAACTCCGCGGGAACTCTCGGGTGGCTCGATCATGCCGGCGGCGGGCGCCCGGCCGATGACGTCAGCGTCCGAGCAGGATGGCGAGGGTGATGGTGGTTAATCCGAACAACACCGCCACGATAACGGTGATCCGGTCAAGGTTCCGCTCGGCGAGCGTGGATCCACCCAAACCCCCGGCCTGCATACCACCGCCGAACGTGTCGCCTAGTCCACCCTTGCCGGAATGCAGCAGGATAAGAAACACCAGATTGATGGACATGAACAGATGGAGGACAATGAGGATGGCGGTCGCTAGCGCCACGGTACGACTCCTTCCGGCTGCGGTCGTTAGAAGTATGGCACAGCAAATCCTCGATCGAGAATCCTTTGACCTCCGTCTTTTATTAAGGTCGGCGAGGGGAGTGGATCGGGAACTGTCATCGCGCCCTGTATAATGAATCACAAATGTGGCATTCACAGTTGCGAGTAGCGGAGTTCTTCGCGGGGATGGGCCTGGTGAGAACCGCACTGGAGCAGTCCGGTTTCAGGATCGTGTTCGCCAACGACGTAAGTCCGATAAAGCTCGCGATGTATGCGGCGAACCACGGTTCCAACGACTTCATACTTGATGATATCCGTAACCTGTCGAGCGCCGATGTTCCAACCGTCGACTTGGCTACCGCCTCGTTTCCGTGTACG
>CAZEZF010000011.1:33356-47095 GCA_964516495.1 uncultured Acidimicrobiia bacterium
CGAGACCTGGAGGCCGCCATCAGCGAGTTGAACCGACTCGGCTATTCCTGTGACCTGCTGGTCGGCGACGCCAAGTGGTTCGTACCCCAGAGCCGGCCGCGGGTGTTCGTAGTCGCTCTGGCGGAACCTCCTGTCGGAATCCAAGATGATATAAGGGTCTCGGACCTGCGTCCCGGTTGGGTATGGCGGTATCGCGCCGAGCGCCCCTGGTCCCGTATGCATTTCTACCCACTTGCGGCGCCGGCGAACGAAACGTATCCACTACGGTCCATTGTCGAGCGACTGCCGTCCAGCGACTTGCGGTGGTGGTCAGCAAGGAGGACGGGGAAGTTCACGACATCCCTGTCACCTGTACAACTCAAGAGGGTTGATGCGCTGATACGGGGAGCGGGACTCGAGTGGCGGACAGCATACCGGCGGACCAGACGAGGAAGGGCGGTGTGGGAAGTACGACGGGACGAAATAGCGGGATGTCTGCGCACCGCGCGAGGAGGATCCAGTAAACAGGCGCTCGTGGAAGCCGGCGATGGCAAGCTAAGGGTCAGGTGGCTCACACCCCGTGAGTGTGCCCGCCTACAGGGCGCCGATAACGTCGTCTTGGACACCGTCACCACGAACCAGGCCCTCTTCGGGCTGGGTGACGCAGTGTGTATTCCTGTCGTCCGGTGGATCGCCGACAATTACCTGGCGCCAATCCTGCGTCGGTCCGCCGCGAGTGATCGCGACTTGGTTTATGCCGGTCCGGTCTGACCCTCCTCACGACGTCAAAGCCATCTGCGTTCTGATCACCGAGGCCCTCAACATCAAGGATTCCGAAGGGCGGAGGGTCGGGGACGCCAAACATGGCGTGTATCTGTTCTACGACTATGACAGAGAACCGATATATGTGGGGAGAACATACGAGAAACTTCGCGTAAGGATCCGGCGACACCTCACCAACCAAAGAACCGAATGCCGCGGCGATGAGCGTTCTTGATCCTTTCGAAGTGGCCGAAATCGAGATGTGGCCACTATGGGACCTTGAGCAGGTTCCACACTCCGAGGCCAAGCAACAACTAGCCGACCTGGAGTACAGCGTTTACCAGAAGGCGGTGTACCTCTCGGTATTCGCTTCCCTCCTCAACGAGAAGGATGTCCCTATAGCCAACGCTGTCGAGTTACCAGAGTCTTATCGAAGTTCGATCATTCCTGAAGATCTGCACCGCGTCCGCAGCCATCCGGACATGTCGCATCGCTCGTCGAGCCGGTACTATCGCCAACCTCGCGCGAATAATCAGCGAACGTTCTCCCAGTCAAGGGTTGCGAAGAACGCTCGTCGTACAAGCCCAGCGCCTCGAGTGGCTTGCCCGTGAGCGCTACAAGTCCTTAACCGGACAAGTTACCTGAGGTGGTCTGATCTCCCGGATGCCGACTCCCGAATCCTGATGGCCGACACTTACGACGCCGCTACTCGCAGCGCGGTGATGCGGAGCGTCAAAGGTCAGGACACGACTCCGGAGATTATCTTACGTAAAGCCATGTACGCCATCGGTCTGCGCGGGTGGCGATGCCACCGTGGCGACCTGCCGGGAAAACCAGACATAGCCTTCGGGAGATTTCGCCTCGCCGTATTAGTGGATGGAGCATTCTGGCATGGTCACCCGTCTAAATACTGGCGTGGACGAAGCGGCGGCTACTGGGACAGCAAAATCGAACGCAACATAGAGCGGGACCGCGTCGCCAACCAACAACTCTTCGATAGTGGCTGGAACGTGCTCCGACTCTGGGATTTCGAGGTCGAGGGCGACTCTCGCCAGGCGGCCTCCAGAGTACAACAAGCTCTCGAACATATCCGGAGCGGCGGCCCGGATAATCGAAACTCACGATCATGTTCTTGCGGACGGTCCTGATCAGGCTCGAACCGAGGGCTGAGCGGCTGTCCGCGATCACAAGAAATCCTCATAAACCTATCCGGCTTGGGCGGCTACCGCGGCAGCGGCGGCTTCGGCGGCGGCCTGATCTCCCAGGTAACGATCCGACACGTAACGATTCCCGCTGTCCAGCTCCACCGCCAGCGGAATACCCGTGGGGATGTTCAAGCGGCTGATCTCCTGTTTCGAGATCCCTTTCAGGTACTTCATCAAGGCCCGGATGCTGTTTCCGTGGGCAACCACCAACACCCGGAGTCCGGCCTCCAGATCGGGGATGATCCCGTTCTCCCAGTATGGGACGGCCCTGGTCACGACATCAGCCAGACACTCGCTCGCCGGAAGGTGGGCGGGAGCGACAGATCGGTATCGGGCGTCGAAACGGGGGTGGCGGGGATCGTCGCCGTCCAGAGGCGGGGGTGGAACGTCGTAACTCCTACGCCATTTGAATACCTGCTCCGCTCCGTGGATGGACGCGGTCTCCTTCTTCTCCAAGCCTTGCAGGGCGCCGTAGTGGCGCTCATTGATACGCCAACTTCTCCTTACCGGAAGCCAGTGGAGGTCCATCCCGTCCAACAGAACGTTGGCGGTGTTGATCGCCCGCCTCAACACGGAGGTATGGACCATGTCGAACGACATCCCTTCCGAATCGAGGAGTTCGGCCGCCGACCGGGCTTCCTTGACACCGGCCTCCGTGAGCGGGACATCGGTCCAGCCGGTGAAACGGTTCTCCAGATTCCAGATACTCTGTCCATGACGGACGAACACCAGCGTGCTCAAGCGCCTATCACCTCCAATAATCCATGTGATGTTTGGTCATTTCCAATAGCGTACGCAGGCGGCGAAAGTGTCCGGGTCCAGGGAGGCGCCGCCGATCAGGCCTCCGTCGATGTCCGTCTTCGCCATCAAGGCGGCCACATTCCCCGGATTGATCGATCCACCGTAGAGAATGCGGACCTGCTCGGCGACCTGCCCCCGCCGTTCGCGTACCTGGGTCCGGATGGCGGCGATGGTCTCCTGGGCATCCGCAGGACGGGCATGGCGACCGGTACCGATCGCCCAGACGGGCTCGTAGGCGATCACCAGCTTCGTCATCCGATCAGCCGGTATCCGCGCCGTGGCGCCGGCAACCTGCTTGCGGATCACCTCCTCCGTCCGTCCGGCTTCCCGTTCCGCCGACGTCTCCCCCACCGCCACTATAGGGACCAAGCCGGCCTTGAGGGCGGCCTTCGCCTTGCGGTTGACCATCCGATCATCCTCCCCGCAATGCTGTCGTCGCTCGGAATGCCCGACAATCACATAGGACACCGATAACTTGGCCAGCATGGAAGCCGATATCTCTCCGGTGTATGCCCCTTGAGCCTCCCAGTGGAGGTTCTGGGCAGCAATGCGGATGCGGAGATCATCCATCTGGACCACGGTCTGGACTGAACGGAGGGAGGTGAATGGGGGCGCTACCGCCACCTCCACCCGGTCATAGTCGGCAGGATCGAGGCGATAGCTCAGCTTCTGGATCCGCTGGATCGCCTCGAGATGAGATCCGTGCATCTTCCAGTTGCCGACCATGAGGGGTTTACGATTCATAAGGACCACTTCTCCAGCGCGGAAAGGGCCGGAAGCGTGAGGCCCTGCAACAGCTCCAGGCCGGCGCCTCCGCCGGTGGATAGATGGCTCGGATCCGCCTCCCTACCCAGCAATCTGAGAGCCGCCACCGAGTCCCCACCTCCTACCACCGTGAAGGCGTCCGACTCCGCCACAGCAACCGCTACGGCCTCAGTGCCCGCCCGGAAGGCTTCCCACTCGAACACTCCCATCGGGCCGTTCCAGAACACCGATCCCGATCCCGCGATGACATCGGCGAATAACTCGGTTGTACGGGATCCGATGTCGAGACCGAGAAAGCCGTCTTCCATGCGGGCTGCATCTACCTGCCGGGGGGTCGCATCCGGACTGAAGCGCTCGGCGACCACGACATCAAGAGGAAGCACGATCCGATCGCCTGTTTCGCCCCTCAGCAACTCGGTGAGCGAATCAAGACAGTCGTCGTCGAGTAAGGACTTGCCCACTTCATATCCCTCCGCCGCCAGGAGGCTGAAACACATACCTCCTCCCACCAACACCGCATCCACCTTCGGCGCCAGAGCCTGCAACAGCGGGAGTTTGTCGGATACCTTGGCGCCTCCCAAGACCACGGTGAAAGGTCGGGGAGGATCCTCCAACAGATTTCCGAAAGCGCGCAGCTCGCTCAGCAGCAACGGACCGGCAACCGACTTGAGAAGGATTGCAACCCCTGACGTTGAGGCATGGGCGCGGTGGGCTGATCCGAACGCGTCCAGTACGAATAGATCACCCAGCTCGGCCAGAGCGGCCGCGTAATCCTGATCGTCGGCGGTTTCCCCGGGATGAAACCTGGTGTTTTCCAAGAGGATCACCTCGCCGGGACCGGCCCGCTCGACCAGACGGTGAGCGTCAGGACCTACCGTATCTCGCGCCGCTACCACCGGGAAGCCACCCAACTCCGATAGGGTGACCGCGACCGGGGCCATCCGTAACTTATCAACTAACCGCCCATCCGGACGGCCCAGGTGGCTGCACACCACCACAGTGGCGCCCGACCGGCGCAGCCGATCGATGGTGGGTAGGGTCGCCTGAACACGGAAATCGTCCGCCACCTCTCCGTTCGACAACGGAACGTTGAGATCCGATCTGAGCAACACTCGGCGGCCCTTGACATCCACATCGTCAAGCGTCAGCAAGCCAAGCCCTCCTTGGAGAGGCGGACCGTCTTGATGAGATTGCTCATTCTTTGCCTATATCCCGGTGGCGGACGGTGGCGTGATGGCCGCAGTCGGTAAGCCAACCGGCCAGTTCCTCGGCCAAGGCCACCGACCGGTGCCGCCCACCGGTGCAACCTATCCCGATACTCATGTATGACTTGCCCTCCTCCCGGTAGCGGGGAACCAGGAAGGAGAGTAGATCGTGTAGGAGATCAAGAAAATCCGACGTATCCCGGTTGGAGAGAACATATTCACGAACAGCCGGATCCCGACCGGTGAGCGGGCGTAGCTCCGGAAGCCAGTGCGGATTGGGCAGGAAGCGTACATCGAACATCAGGTCAAGGTCTCGTGGAGTGCCCTTCTTGAAACCGAATGAGGTTACCGCCAAACGCATAGCGTGGCTCTCGGCGAGAGCGGAGAGTTGGTGGGCGAACCAGTTACGGAGTTCGTGAACGTTGGTCTCGCTGGTATTGACGTACATATCGGCTCGGAGCCGGAGATCGGCCATCATGTCCCGCTCGGAAGCGATCGACTCGGCCAGGGTGGGAAGACCGAGCGGATGCGGGCGGCGGTGCTCTTCATAACGACGGATCAACACTTCGTCATCTGCGTCCAGGAAGACCAACGTCACATGGATACCGGCTTCCTCCAACTGCCGGATATGATCTTCAAGTTCATGGAGGGGAAAACCACCCCTGATGTCCAGCACCACCGCCAGACGGCGGCGTCCGGCTTGGAGGTCATTCAGATCCACTGCCGGGCGGAGCAGATCGGGGGGCAGGTTATCTATGACATAGAAGCCCAAGTCCTCCAACACCTTGGCGCCGGTTGATCGCCCCGCGCCGGACAAACCGGTAAGGACCAGCAGGCGAGGACCCTCTCCGACCGATCGAGGTCCGGTGAGGTCAGGGGCTGTCATGCAGCCTAGCGTAGAGGCTCTCGGCTACCGCGGGAGGTACCACCCGGGCCAGCCGGGCGACATCGGCCTTTCTCATCTGCTTGACCGAACCGAACTCCCGTATGAGCGCCTTCTTGCGAACGGGACCTATTCCGCGCACATCGTCCAGTATCGAATCGACCATTCGTTTTCCTCGGACCTGGCGGTGATACATGAGCGCAAAACGATGCGCCTCATCCCTGATACGCTGCAACAGGTGCAGGGCCGGTTCGTCCCTTGGGATGGTGATGGGCTCCGGCTGACCAGGCACATACACCTCTTCCATCCGTTTGGCAAGCCCGGCCACCGGAATGTCGAGATCAAGCCGGTTAAGAACATCCACCGCCCGGCCGATCTGGCCGCGACCACCGTCGATGAGCACCAGTGAAGGGGGATAGGCGAACTTGCCCCGTTCCGACACCGGTTTCTCCAAGTCCTTGAGGTAGGCGGTGAACCGGCGTCGGATGACCTCCTCCATCGAGGAAAAGTCGTCCTGACCATCCACGGTCCTGATTCGAAATCGTCGGTAATGGCTCCGGCGGGGGAGACCGTCTTCGAGAACCACCATCGAACCGACCGTATGTCGCCCTTGGATAGTCGAGATGTCGTACGCCTCGATGCGTAACGGAGGTTGCGGCAGGGCCAGGCTGACCTGGAGGCTCCTCAGGTCCTTCGCCCGGGCGTTATGGTCCGACTGACGGCGGAGCCGATGCCGCACAAAGGCTTCGGCGGCGTTGGTGCGGGCCGTCTCCATAAGGCGGCGTTTAGGTCCTCTCTGCGGTACCTTCAGGATCACCTTCGACCCCCGACGGCTGGACAGGAGTTCCGCCCAGGGCTCGCCTTCGGGAGGTAACACCTCCATAAGCACCATAGGCGGAGGGGGGGACGACTCGTCGTAGATATCGCGCAGAACGGTCGCCATGACCTGTTCGATCGTCACCTCCTCCACCCGGTCGATAACGGATCCGAAACGTCCCACGATGCGTCCGTTCCTCACCTTGAATACCTGAACCGAAACCTCGAGTTCGTCACCGTGGGAAGCGATCAGGTCAAAGTCCTCGGGGCGCTCGGTCACGATCTCCTGGCGCGCCATAGCTCGGCGCACATCGATCATCTGATCCCGGATACGGGCCGCCCGCTCGTATTCCTGTACTTCGGAGGCCTCCAGCATGCGCTGCTCAAGACGGGATATGAAGGTTTCGGCCTTCCCGTGCAGGACCTGCGCCAGTCCGTCGACGTACTCGGCGTAGGTTTCCTCATCCACATAGCCGACGCAGGGGGCTGAGCAGCGCTCGATCTCGTACTCGAGGCAGGGACGATCCTTCAGCTGATGCCGACGAAACACGGTATCGGTACAGGTACGGACAGGAAGTGATTTGAGGAGCAGGTCAAGGGTGTTACGGATGGCGTAGGCGTGGGCGAAAGGCCCGAAGTACTGGTTTCCCTTCTTCTTCGCCCCTCGCATGACCCGAGCCCTGGGCCATTCATCAGACCGGGTGATCACCAGGTACGGATAGCTCTTGTCATCGCGCAAGCGGATGTTGAATCGGGGTAGGTGCTCCTTTATCAATGAGTACTCGAGGAAGAGAGCAGCCACCTCGCTGTCCACCACGATCCATTCGACCCGGTCGGAGGCTTCCAGCATCGCCCGCGTTCTCAACGGCAAATCGCTCCCGAAGTAGGACGCCACCCTCTTGCGAAGGGATTTGGCCTTCCCGACATAGTTGACCTGCCCGTGCCGGTTTCGGAAAAGGTAGGCGCCGGGGGCGTCCGGGATCTCGGCGGGTGCGGG
The DNA here is from genome assembly GCA_964516495.1 of uncultured Acidimicrobiia bacterium. GTDB lineage: Bacteria > Actinomycetota > Acidimicrobiia > Spongiisociales > Spongiisociaceae > JAPPFW01. Next base: position 40,770 of record CAZEZF010000011.1, read on the forward strand.
TCGCTTCAAAGGCCTACCTTTTCCGACACTTCTTGAGGCTTTCCAAGGCTAACCGGCGCCGGCGGGAGCAGCACTCGGACCTTGATTCCACAATCGGGTTCAGCCGGCGGCGATCAGTCCGAACCTCCGAACCAGCGGCCGTGAACCTGGCTGTAGGCGCCGCTCTCTATCAGATCGAGCAGAGCAAGGTTCAGGCGTTCCCGGAGTTCACCGTCGTCCTCGCCGGCCATAAGTCCGTATTGAACCTTATCGAAGATCGGACCGACGGTGGTGACGGCGCCGGCGCCCTCCCGTGAGACATGGAAGCGGAGAACCGGCGCGTCGAAGACCACCGCATCCACCTCTCCTTCATCCAGGAGCCGGTAGGCGTCCTCGATATGATCGACCAGGACCGGCCCGACGCCGACGCTCTCCAGATAGGCTTCACCGGAAGAGCTCGAAACGGTGGCGACCCGGTGGCCGGGCAGATCGCCGGGGCCGGCTATCTCGCTGCGTAGTTCGCTGACCGCCAGGGACGACGAGATTGCGGCCGTGAAGCTGGCGAACACCAGGGTTCCGAGGAAGATCCACACCAGCGCGAATGACTTGCCCATCCGACCACGGGCCACCTTGTCTCCGTAACCGACCGTGCTCATGGTGACGACGGACCAGTAGAAGGAGTCGAAGATCCCCCGCCGGTAGGGTACCGAGAAATCAGGGTTGTGGTGTCGCTCGAACCACCATATGAGGTGGGCGGCCAGCAGGACGGCGATCGCAAACACCACGATGAGCCAGGGTAGGTCGGATCCGGCGATGGCCCTGAAGAAGCTGAGAATACGACCTGCCACGCCTTGGTGGTCCTGGGTCGGGACCATGATGGTAAGGCCGGTGTCCAGTACCGGAAGGGAGAAGTCGACGGTCTCCTCACGTGAGCCGGTGACAGCCACCCCGCCCACTCCCAGATGGGCCACACCTCGGGCGATGTCGTCGATCTGCTTGGCTACGGTATCGACGGCGTATATCTCGAGCCCCATACCCAGCTGCGCCGCGATGAGCTTCACCAGCCCGACCTCGAAACCGTCGTAGGCGCCGTTCTCGTAGGTCACGAAAGGTGGCAGAACCCTGGTGGCCACCCTAAGCACACCGCCCGACCTGTCCTCAACCGCAAACGGGCGCAACGCCTTCGCCTCCGGATCGGCGGTTTCGATCCAGCGCCGCACCAGAGACTCGTTGGCCGACACCCACTTTTCCGCGTGCCGACGGATATCCTCAGGATCCCCCTCTTCGTCCACCATGAGGGCATTCTGGGCGGAGATGTCGGCCAACGGGATCACCACCTGTTCCAGCAACCTCCGAACCGACGGATAGGTCTCGAGAAACGCGGAGTTGGCGACAGCTCGGATGTCGTTCGGTGGCCAGCCGACCAGGCAAGGATCGTTATGACATCCGGTGATACCCGGAATGCTCGTACGGTCCAGGAATGGCGCCTGATCATCGGGAAGGGAGGGGAACGGTACCTCCAGCCACATCACATCCCGTCCCGGCGCCAACTCGCCCACAGTCCAATTGGGAGTCCAGGTGTAGAAGAGAACCGGCTCTCCGGCCCGGTAGCGCTCGATGGTTGCCGAGATGAGGGGCGAGTAGGCGCCCTGGATGTGTTCCACCGTCGCGGTCAAGCCGTAAGCCTCCAAGTGGTGGTCGATGATGGCTGCGCACGACCAACCCGCCTCGCACCCCACCAGGTCAGCCAACCCGTCCCCGTCGGCGTCGAACAGGTCCGCTATCACGGGATCGGCCAGATCGGCCAACGTAGTGATGCCGTGGGTCTCGGCAGTCACAACATCCACGAAGTACCCCTGCAGGGCCCCGTCATCGACTTGGGTACCCACGGCTTCTAATACACCCTCCTCGAGGTAACCGTCATGCAGTGGGAACCACCCGTTGGGCCACATGTCCACCTCGCCCATTGCCGCCGCCGAGTAGAACTCGGGGTTTTCCATGGTGACCGGACCCTCCACCTCGAAACCCAGACGATGCAGGAGCAGTCGGTAGACCTCCGCCTGGAACCAACCCGTATCCCAGGTGGCTCGCGCCAAACGCGCTCGGGGGCGGTCTGAACTCTCTCCCGATTGACCGGCCGCTCCGTGTATCCCCAATCCGATTATGAGAGCGGTCAAGACAATCCCGAAGATGGGAATCGTGGTTCGCTGCATCAACATTTTCCTGGTAGCGACCAATCCGAGACTAGCCATCGGCGACCGGTGAAGGTTTGAGAATATAAAAATATCGCGTTCTGGTTGGCCTCGCTGGTTGTCACCTAAGTAAAGTTGAGGAAAATCAGGGTTCCCAGGGGAGGGCATAGTGGATCCCGCAGGATGTAATTCCGTGCCGAGGCTGTGACTTTGGCGAATCTCGGAGCATTCGATGCCCTTCCTATGCAAACCATGATTGCCAGCTAGCTAGAGGAAGGACCAACAGATGGTTTGGCACGACGCAAGGTTACGAGATGGCTGAAGACCGTCACGACCTCGACCTCACCAAGATATCCGAGGCCTACGAGGATTGGGAAGATGAACTGGATCGCCGCCGTGCGGCCGCTATCCGGGAAAGGTCACACTTCGAGGGTCTACAGATCGACCCCGACATCGACTTCTATCCCGAGGTAGCCGACCGTGAACCGGGTGATCGGAACATAGTCAGGTGGGGGTTCGACATACATCCCCAGGTGACTTTCTCCGCCGCCGGTTTCCTGTTGGTCTTCATAGCGGCCACTCTGATATTTCCGGATGCGGCAGCAGGGGTGTTCAGCGCCATCCTCAACTTCATCAATGAGAAGGTGGGTTGGCTCTATATCATCTCGTTCAACGTCTTCATCGGAGCGGCGCTGTACTTCGCCCTAGGGAGGTACGGCAAGATCCGGCTAGGAGGCCCCACAGCCCTGCCGGAGTTCTCGACCCCCGCATGGTACGCCATGCTGATCTCGGCCGGTCTAGGCATCGGGTTGATGTTCTGGGGCGTTGCGGAGCCGATCTTCCATTTGACAGCCCCGCCTCCTCTGTTCGAAGCGGAGCCCTTATCGACAGAAGCGGCCCGGGCATCGTTGGCGACCTCCTACCTCCACTGGGGGATTCATGGATGGGCGCTGTACGGCCTGGTAGCCCTGGCTCTAGGGTTCTTCGCCTACAACCGAGGCCTGCCTCTGACCTTCCGGTCGGTGTTCTATCCGATCCTGGGTCCGAAGATCTACGGGACCTGGGGTAATGCAATCGACGTACTGACCGTGGTGGCGACGCTATTCGGCTTGGCCACCTCACTGGGATTCGGCGCCTCGCAGGCTGCCGCAGGGTTGAATCAGGTGTTCGGAATAGCGGATAACCTCGCCACCCAGATCATTCTTATCGCCGGTATCACCGGACTGGCCACCATCTCCGTAGTGGCCGGCCTCGACGGTGGTGTAAAGCGGTTGAGTTCGATCAATGTGTGGCTCGCCGGAGCGTTCCTCATTTTCGTAATGCTGGTCGGGCCCACTCTCCTGGTCCTCTCACTGTATGTGGAGAGCATCGGCGTCTACATCCAGATCCTTCCGGAGTTCTCGTTCTGGAATGCGGCTTTGCTCGACACCCAATGGCAGCAGTGGTGGACCATCTTCTACTGGGGATGGTGGATCTCCTGGTCACCGTTCGTCGGCATGTTCATTGCGCGCATATCCAAGGGGCGCTCGGTACGGGAAATGATCGTTGGTGTGATCGTTCTGCCCTGCCTCCTCTGCTTCCTGTGGTTCGCGGTATTCGGCGGCGCAGCGATGAATCTCCAGATGACCGGCGAATTGGATGTAGCGACCGCCGTCAACGAGAATGTGGCGACCGCCCTGTTCGTGATGCTGGAGGCCTTCCCATGGACCTTCTTCGTCTCGATCGTGGGAATCCTGTTGCTGATCTCGTTCTTCGTGACCTCATCGGACTCGGGATCACTGGTGGTAGACCACCTCACTTCGGGAGGCAAACTCGACTCGCCCAAGCCACAGCGCGTGTTCTGGGCGTTGATGGAGGGTCTCGTGGCCATAGTGCTGCTGGTCGGAGGAGGCCTGTCGGCCCTTCAGACGGCGGCGGTGGCTACCGGTCTGCCTTTCCTCTTCGTGCTTCTGATAATGCTCTGGAGCCTGAAGAAGGCCTTCGACGAAGAACTCGACCTGCTTGAGAGCCACTACGACGCCGCCATCTTCGAATCCCAGCATGGCGAATTGATCGAGCGACTTGAGAAAGGAGGTCAACAGTGATCAAGCGACTGAGCACACTGACCGCGGCTCTCGCAGCCTTCCTATTAGTCCTCTCAGCCTGCGGTGTGCAAGAGGAAGAGGGTCCGGTGGCTATCGCCCGGGCCAACTGGAGTTCGGGATACATGCAGGCGGCCGTATATGCGGAGTTGGTCGAGGAACTCGGTCACGAGGTGACCAACCCGGCAGCCGCCGAACTAAGCCCCTACTCGTTCTATCCGGCGCTGGCCGCCGGGCAGTACGACCTGTGGGCTAACGGCTGGTTCCCGCTCCACAACATCTATCTGGAAGGCGAGAACGTCACCGGCCAGGCGGTCGATCTGCCCATCGAACCGGTGGGCTGGCAGATCGCCAGGGGCGCCGTGGACGGTCTCATGGTCGATAAGGCCACAGCCGACAGCTATGGAATCACCTCGATGAACGCGGTGGCCGCCAATGCCGGTCTCTTCGACCGGGACGGCGACGGCAAGGCCGACCTGATCGGATGCAACGTCGGATGGGGCTGTGAAACAGCCATCAACGAGCAGATAGCCGACGAAAGTTGGGGCGCCAACGTGGAGCAGATCTCCGGCGACTACGACGAGTTGGTGGAAGGCGTCATGGAAAGGGTCGATGCCGGTGAGCCGGTGCTGTTCTACGCCTGGACGCCGAACTGGACCAACACCACCATCGTGGACGGGGACAACGCCGTTTGGCTTGAATCCGCGGTAAACGACATCCGGGCGGTGGCCAACACCGACTTCCTGGACAGGAACCCGGATATCCGTCGCCTCCTCGAGGTGGTAGCGATTCCTCTTGGTGACATCGCCGCCCAGAACGCCAGGATGGCGGCGGCCGATGAGTACTCGGAAGCTGATGTCGAGGCCGACGCCGAGGCCTGGATCGCGGCTAACCGGGACCTCGTTGACAGCTGGCTGGACTCTGCGAGAGCAGCAGGCTGACAAGAGCGCGCAAGCCCAACTTACTGAAGCCGGGCCCTTCCGTTGGGAAGGGCCCGGCTTTCTGCGTCCGCACTCCTGATTGCGCCGTTCGTATTGGGTCCGGCTTGTCTCCCAAGGCGTCAGGTAAACTATCTACCGGGTTCGGCGCTTTCCAACCTCCGCCACCGGAGGGCCATCAGGTGGGGAATGTCACCGTGTTTAGCGAGGATCGGGTCTCTGGCGGCGGCAAGCGGCCCGGTTCCCTGTTCTTTGACTACCTCCAGCGACCAACCGGCGGCGGCGGCTTCGGTAAGCATCATCCAGATCGGCCTATGAATGAACTCGACAGTTCTCCCGCCCGCCGGATCCCGGGTTCTTCCCTCGGTCAGGTAATCGCCGAAGCGCCAGAGAAGCTCGTCGTCGGTCGTGTCCAGCACCGGTCCTGAACGAGGCGCCGTATAGACCGGGTGGTTGATTACTATCACCAACCACCCGCCCGTGCGGGTCACCCGCGCCGCTTCGCTGAAGAGCCGGCGCGAATCCTCGAAGTGTTCAAGGGAAAGAACCACATATGCCCCATCTACCGAGCAGTCCCGGATACAGAACATCTGGGGTAGATAGTTCAGGACCACCGGATGTCGACTACCTGCCAGGCGCAGCAGATCCAGGTTCATATCCACCCCGACGGCTTTCGCGCCGCGAAAGACCATGAGGTCCTGTATCCGCCCGTCACCACATCCGAGATCCAGCAAAACCTGTCCCTCTACCGCTTGAGGGATAACTGCAAGGAACAGAGGAATGACCTCCTCCTGGTAGGTGGGGTCACGAGACTCCTCCAGCCACCAGTCGGCTAATGCGAGCCAACTATCAGCGTGTTCACGTCTCTGTGGCGCTCTCACCGTCCTCCTTTCATGCAGAATGGTTGTCGGGAGGTCTCGGTATAAGAGTGTGACGTACTGTATGCACCCGCCGACAACCCGCGTACGGTGTGGGCGATGACATGTTTCCGGACCGACAGGGTAGGCAACCAACCGGCCCAAGGTCTCGCAGACCTTCCCGGACAGGTGTTTGACGTTAACCCCAATTTTTCATGCAGGGGTGGATGGGTAACCGAGAGAGGTGAAATTAACCACATGACCTGGGAAGATAGCTGC
>CAZEZF010000012.1:0-46560 GCA_964516495.1 uncultured Acidimicrobiia bacterium
TTGAGGGACACCTCGGCATCGGTATACCTATTACCGGCCAGGTGGGCGGCGAGGCGGCCGACGCCGCCTAGTATCCTGAATTTTTAGCGCGTGGCCTGTAACTACTTGAAGCCGCGTTGCGTGACCGGGATCCGTCTCGTTTCTCAGCCGCCGACCGCGGTCGGCAGGTCTTGGCAACCGTTTCTGTCCCACCCCCTCTGTATGTTGTTGTTAACCGTAATTACCGGCGGTCCGTTTCCGACGTCGACCCGGACCGCGTGAAGGGATCATATTTCGTTTGAGACAGCCCCGCCAGGGGTATTGGGCGGACGCGTCTCGGCCAGAGGTGGCGGCGGTGGGGGAGGGCCCGCCGGGGAAGGGTCGTACCCCCGTCTTTTCAGCAACCGTCCAGGAGCAGGAACCCGACAGCGATTCCACTGGTGGTCAGCGAATCCAGGGCTCAGGACACTACGTCACGCTCTCGTTCCGCTTTGAAGCGGGTGCGGCATTGCCGAACGGCCCACCAGGCGGCGCCGAGCGAGCCCACCAGGTTGGCAATCAGATCCTGCATGCTGTTGGTATAACCGCCCACCCGGGTGTCCGGAACCAGCAGGGTGGCGATGTACTCCCCGATTTCGATGGCGGCCCCGATAGCGTTGCCGCCGAGCATTACGACCACCACGGCTTGCTTGGGCATTTGCGCGGTAAGCATCCGGCGGGTCGACTCCCATACCGCCAACCCCGCCGCCCCCAGACCGAAAGCATGAACGAGGTGGTCGTAGCGAACGAATCCCGACCATGAATGCTCGTACAGCACCGACCCATCAACTTGGATGTTCCCTCCGGCCATATGACTAAAACCGGCCAAGCACAGCAACATGAGAACAGGCGTCGAGAAACGCACCCGATCATCCACATAGACAACCAGCACCGAAACGCTGACCAACCAAACCAGATAGGCATAGACCTGACCGGTGTCCATGACAAGTCCGTAGACCGTCCAACCCACCACATAGAAGACTGTGAAAACGGCCAGCCATGGATGCCGACCGAAGGCAGAGGTGAACCGCCTACCTTCCGAGCTCATGGAGCCCCGCCACGATTTGGGACCAACACCAACACTTGAGAATCAGCTTAGAGGTCTACAGGGTCAGAGGGTTGACAATATCGAGTACCACCGCTACCAGACCGAGGAATACCAGGAGCATCACGACGATCACCGCCACCGGGATCAAGCGCCGTACGTCAACCCGGCGTCTCATTACCTTCTCGTAGAGAGCCACCGCAAAGTGGCCCCCATCCAGGGGATATAGAGGCAGGCTGTTGAAAATGGCGAGGGTCACATTGACCACCGCCATGAGGAAGACAACGTTCCCGATCCCCACCCGAGCTACCTGGGTACCTATCTGCACCAGGCCGATAGGGCTCACCGGGCGGATGGCTTCGGATACGTCGCTGCGACCAGCCAAGGCGCCCCCCAGTTCAGCCAGCGACTCCGGCCTGACTATGCGACCCAGGGCTTCAAGAGTGCCCGTGAGTATCGACCACTCGGCAACCGCGGCGAGGGAAGCGGCTCGCAACGGATCTACCGCAACACGGGTGGTAGTCGGCGAAACTCCCAGGAATCCGGTCGCTTCTCCCGTGGACGGATGAAACGAGCCCAGTACCACCTCGATCGTCTGTAGGGTTTCTCCTCTCAACACGTCGACCGTTACCGACTCACCGGGTCGAGACATTATGACCGAAACGGCGTGCTCCCAGCCGTTGAGTTCGATTCCGTCGATCGCCACCAGGGTGTCGCCGTTCCGGAAACCTGCTTCGGCTGCCGGGGAGGCAACCCCTTCCGCTATCTCAGGACTGACTCTGCCCACCGTGGTGGTTAACTCGACGGCCCCGGAAGCCCAGAAAAGCCCGAACAGCAGCAGGAAGGCAAGCAACATGTTGAGGAACACGCCCGAGAGGACGACCACCGCCTTCTTCCAGAACAGCTGCTCCCGGTAGGCGCGGGAAAGATCTTCCGGCGCTACCCGCTCTCGATCGTTCATACCCGCGATCCGGACATAGCCGCCCAGCGGGAGAGCCTTCACTCCGAACTCGGTTTCGCCTCGGTGGAACGACCAGATCCGAGGACCGAACCCCAGAAAGAACTCGGTCGCCTTCATTCCGGTTAACCGGGCCGCTACGAAGTGTCCCGCTTCATGAATGAGAACAAAGGCGGAGATTGCTACGACCATGAGTATCCCACCTACCAACCCGACCTCCTAACTTCCCGCGCCTGCCGCCCGGACTTCGAGCATCTTCGGTACCAGTATCACCGGAATGAGGAACAACCGGACGTGAGCCCCGTATCCGGCCCCACCCTACCGCCGCTCGACCACCGCCCTAGCCATGCGGCGAGCCTCCCGATCAGCTTGCCGAACTATCTCCACCGAGGTGACCTCCTCCGCCTCATGCGTTTCCAGAACCTCGCTGATCACCGCGGATATGTCCAGGAAACCGATTCTGGACCGGAGAAACTCCTCAACCGCTACTTCGTCCGCGGCGTTGAAGGCAGTCGGGAAGGTATCTCCTGCCCGCCCGGCGGCGTATGCAAGGTCCAAGGCAGGGAATGTGCTCCGATCCACCGGCTCGAAGGTAAGAGGGGTTCGGGTCAGGTCGAACGGCGGCGAATCCCCCGATGCCCGACTCGGATAGGTAAGGGCGTACCGGATAGGAATCCGCATATCGGTCACCCCCAGATGCGCCTTCAGCGATCCGTCCACGAACTCGACCAATGAATGAACGATGCTCTGAGGATGCACAACCACGTCAACCTGATCGAAAGGTAGGCCGAACAGGTAGTGAGCCTCGATCACCTCCAAGCCCTTGTTGGCAAGAGTGGCCGAGTCGACGGTGATCCTCGGACCCATCTTCCAGGTCGGATGAGCCAACGCTTCCTCCACGCCGACCCTCGCCAATGCGTCCGCATCCCGACCTCGAAAGGGTCCGCCGGAAGCCGTCAGCAGGAGCCTCCCGACCTCCGTTACCTCTTCTCCTTGAAGGCATTGGAAGAGGGCCGAGTGCTCCGAATCAACCGGTATCAACTCGCTGTTCACCGCCGCCGCCATTACGAGGGGACCTCCGACCACCAGGCTTTCCTTGTTGGCGAGGGCTAGACGGTTGCCGGCCTCGAGCGCGGCGATGGAGGCTTCGAGACCGACGGCGCCCACGATTCCGTTCACAACGGTACATCCCGGCCGGGCGGCCAGATCGAGAAGGGACCCGTTCCCCCGACGATAACGCTTGCCGTATCGTTCACGAAAGAAGGTGTGACCGTCCGGATCCGGTTGCACCGCCACTACCGCTCGGGGTCGATGACGGTCGGCGAGATCGGCGAGTTCCGGGCCTGATCGTCGAGCGGCTATCCCCTCGACCGCCAAGCCCAGTTGTTCCGCTACCTCAAGGGTCTGACGACCCACCGATCCCGTTGCCCCGAGGACAACGACCGGCTTCACAGATAACCGAACCAGATGTAGACCAGGTACGTGGCGGGGATAGTGAACAGGAAGGCGTCCAAGCGATCCAGAACCCCTCCATGACCGGGCAGGCTGCTACCCATATCCTTGATATCCAGCGCCCGTTTTATGACCGACTCGGATAGGTCTCCGATAGGACCGAATACGCTGATCAGCACCGCCAACGCGATGGACGATTGGAAGGTAAGCGGCGCCAGGAGGTTGAATCGACCGACTATCAGCCCGGCCAAGACGGTGACCACCGTAGCCCCCAAGAAACCCTCCAACGTCTTGTTAGGGGAAATCACCGGTGCAAGTCGGCGGCTACCGAACGCCCTACCGTAGGAGAAGGCTGCAATATCGTTCAACGCGGTGAATACCACCAGGGCGGTTGTCAATCCCCAGGCCTCGGGGGAACGGAATATGGGGATGGCAAAGGAGGCCATCACCGCTATCCAGACAATCCCGAGAACCGTCACCCCTATGTTTGCCAGCGGGTAACGGCGCGGAAGCACAACGAACCACAGGCCGGTAAACAGGATCACTGCGAGTACCGCCCCACCGGCGCCGAACGGCCCGGATGTCCAGGCTGCATATAGCACCGCCAATGCTCCCAGCACACCGATCAGGCCGACCGGCGTGAATCCGGCCTTCCGAACAACCTGGTAGAACTCGACCAGCGCCAGGACCACCAGGATCCAAAGAAACGCGGTTACATAACGCGGCCCGGCGGCGAGCGCTCCGAACAGTATCGCCACCACCGCCAGACCGGTCGCGATACGCAAGGCCAACTCTGATCGCCGAGCGCGATCGATCTGTTCCAGTTGCTCGGGATCTTCCTCCTCGGCGCCGGTCATATCCTTGAAACCGACGATGCTGGCCCCCAGCCCCGGAACGTGGGCGGCGACAGCCGACTGCTCATAGGATTCCTCACCCGCCTTGGCAACCGACTCGGCCAGACCGCGATATTCACGGGTGGTGGATCGCATGTAGTCGCGACCGGTGAACTCCTCGGTTTCCTTAGGCTGATCGCGCGTCGCGACACCGTTGTCGTCGGCATCGTTATCGTCAGCCTCAGCCGATGGGAGATCGCCCTCCCTATCCATTAATCATCCAGTCCTTCCACCGGGTTTTTCAAGGATAACCGCGAACCGGCGTCAAATCGGTATCTTGGGTCCACCTGACGGACACAGCCGCCAAACAGGACGGTTGTTACTACCAAGCGAACTCACCCGAGGGCAAAACCTTCCGACCACACACCGGAACCGGAGACCACAGATGACCGCCCTCGCTAAACCTCGCGCAACTCTCGTTCCTTGCCGGCCAACATCGCGTCCATCTCGGCGACATAGCGGTTGGTGGAATCCTGGAGTTGCTTCTCCGCCCTGCGGACGAGATCCTCCGACTCTCCCAACTCCCCGAGATCGACGCGCGTAGAGCGCCGAACATGGCGGATGGCAATCCGCCCCTCCTCCGCTATCTGGCGGGCCATCCTGATGAGGTCGCGGCGTCTCTCCTCGGTCAAAGGCGGTATAACCAACCGGATTACCCTTCCGTCGTTGGAGGGGTTAAGTCCGAGTTCGGCCATCTGGATAGCGCGTTCTATCGCAGCCAGGTTGCTCGGATCGAACGGGTGTACCACGAGCATACGGGCGTCTTGCACCGTGGCTGTCGCCACATCGCGAAAGGGCATCCGCTGCCCGTAGCATTCGACCATCACCCGTGACAGTATGCCTGGGTTGGCCCGACCGGTTCGCAGAGTGGCGAACTCGGCTTGGGTATGACTTACAGCCGACGACATCCGCTCGGCGGCGTCATCAAGGAGTTCATCCAGCATTCTCGCTCCTTACGAACATCAGCACACTCTGGTACCGATCGTCTCACCGCTTATAGCCCTAATGATATTCCCCGGCTTCATGAGGCTGAACACGGTAATAGGCAGTTTGTGGTCCATACACATGGTAACGGCGGTGGTATCCATAACCCTCAAACCGGACGATATGAACTCCATGTAGCCGACCTGATCAAGAAAGACCGCATCCGCATCTTGAGCCGGATCGGCTGAATAAATACCGTCCACCATGCTCGCCTTGAGCATCACCTTGGCGCCCACCTCCACGGCGCGAAGGGCCGCCGCCGTATCGGTGGTAAAGAAGGGGTTACCGCTTCCGGCGGCGAAGACAACCGATCGGCCCTTCTTGAGGTGTGAGATAGCGCGAAGCCGGATATAGGGCTCGGCCAGTTGCTGCATCGTGATAGCAGACTGAACCCGACACTCCACGCCGTTGGCCTCGATGGCGTCTCGCAACGCCAAGGCGTTTATACAAGTCGCCAGCATCCCCATGTAGTCCGCGTTGGCGGGATCCATTCCAGCCGCCGCCGCGGACACTCCCCGGAAGATGTTTCCTCCACCCACGACGATCCCGATCTCGTAACCGGATGACTGGGCCTCGGCAATCTCCCCCGCCACGCGCTGGACCGTTTCGGGGGAAATGCCGTAACCGATATCCGGATCGGCAAACGCCTCACCGGAGAGCTTGAGCAATACCCGGCGGGGCGGCGAGGACACCTAGACCTCCTGCTCCCCGACCGCAATCCGCGAGAACCGGCGGACTCCGATGTTCTCGCCCATCGCCGCCGCCAGTTCCGTGACCATCTCGCCGACCTTTCCTTCGTACCGGTCGGTGCGTATGAAGTCCTGCTCGTACAGTACATGCTCCTTGAAGTAGGCCTTCAGGCGACCGTCGACGATCATCTGGATGACCCGATCCGGTTTGCCCGAAGCCTTGGCCTCCCTGGCAATCAGGTCTCTCTCTTTATCGACCGTTTCCGCCGGAACATCCTCCACCCGAACCCACTTGGGTTGGGTAGCCGCAATGTGCATGGCTATATCGTGAGCTATGCTTTGAAACCTCTCGCTCTTCGCCACAAAGTCGGTCTCGGAAGCCACTTCGACTATCACACCAACCGTCGGGTAACCGGACGGCTGATGCATGTAGTAGCCGACCGTTCCTTGGTTTGCGTCCCGACCGGCCCGCTTCTTGACATCGGCGAGTCCCTTCTCGCGTAACCACTCCTTGGCAGCCTGCATGTCGCCATCGCATGCCACCAGAGCCTTCTTTGCGTCCATCATTCCCACTCCGGTGGCATGCCGGAGTGTTTGTACGTCTTTGGCTTTGAACTGTGCCATTTCTGTTTCCTCTTAAGATCTTTAGGGGCTTATCCAACCCTGCTTGTTCATTCTGTTACAACACCTACCGCCGCAATCCGTGTTCGGTACACAGTCTGATAGCCGCCAGGCCTGCACACTGTGATGTGGAGATAGCGCCCATGTTCGGCGGAACCATCACACGCTCCTTCTCCCAGGTCGGAGGGCCTGCCGCATCATCCCGTCGGCACACCCGCATCGAGGTTGATTGCTAGTTGCCGTCGCCCGACTCTCCATCTGTTTCCGGTTCTGTTTCTGTGTCATCTCCCTGGGAAGCCTGCAACCTACCCTCAACACACGCCGCGGATACGGCGTTGGCAATGAGCGCCGCAGCTCGGATTGCGTCGTCGTTGCCGGGTATCACATAGTCGATGTCATCCGGGTTGCAGTTCGAGTCAACCAGAGCTATCACCGGTATCTCCAGACGGATGGCTTCCCTTACCGCGATATGCTCGGCGTTAAGGTCGATCACGAACATCGCCGAAGGGGGCTTGGCCAGATCGGAGACACCTCCCAGGGTACGCACCAGATGCGAGTACTCCCGCCTCAGCCGAATACGTTCCTTCTTGGGAAGCTGTTCTATATCACCGGAGTCCTCCATCGCAGCCAGTTCCTTCATGTAGAAGATCCGCTGGTTGATGGTCTTGAAGTTGGTCAGCATCCCCCCCAACCATCGGAAGCTGACATACGGCATCTGAGCTGCTTCCGCAGCCTCCTTGACAGCTGATCGGGCCTGTTTCTTGGTCCCTACAAAAAGAACGACTCCTCCGCCGGCTACCAGGTCGCGAATAAAGGCATACGCTCTATCGACCTCCTCCAAGGTTCTCCGAAGATCGATGATGTGGATGCCGTTGCGCTCGCCGAAAATGTAGGGCGCCATCTTCGGATTCCAGCGACGGGTCTGGTGGCCGAAGTGGACACCGGCCTCGAGCAGTTGTTTCATAGTTACCGCAGGCAATGACGCCTCCTTTTTGGTTAGGTACCTCCGTCCACCCATCCTTGGAAGGGCATTCCCAAGCCTCCCCGAGCCTGACGGCCCGACCACGGGAGGGCGCAGTGAACGTGCGTGATAAACCGGAGTGTAGGAGCGTGGTCAGAAATGTCCAGTTGGCTAACAGTCGCGAACGAACACCCGGCTAGCCCCAATTATAGTGCAGGGGGTTTGCATGGGTGACAAAGAAGCCTTCAGGGAACGCGTCCGCCACACCCATATCGGGTCAGTACGTTCAACTCAGGCTCGAGGATGGCTGCGGTCGTAGGTGTCCAGGACATGGCGGCGGGTCAGCGACGTGTAAACCTGTGTGGTACCGAGATCAACATGGCCGAGCAGTTGCTGCACCGAGGTCAGATCGGCGCCTCGCTCCAGCAGGTGGGTGGCGAAGGAGTGGCGCAAGGCGTGGGGGAAAGTTCCCGCCCGCACCCTGACCACCCGACGTAGGGTTCGGGAACTCATCGGAACTCCTCGTCCTCCGATCCAAAGAGCCGGAGCCGTATCCGCCTCCACCAGTAATGGCCGCCCTCCTTCGAGATAACGCTCGACCGCTTCCCGGGCATACACGCCGAGCGGCGCCACCCGCGCCCTACCACCCTTCCCGGTCACCGTCACATGATCCCGACCGGCCACCTCATCCACGGTGAGCGACGCCAACTCCGCCACCCTCAGTCCGGTGGCGTAGAGAACTTCGAGTATCGCCCGATCCCGGAGAGACTTGGCATCCTGTCCATCCACGGACTCCAGGAGGGAACGGATAGTCCGTTGGTTGAAGGCCCTGGGGAGGTTCTTGGGCGTCTTGGGACGCGCCAGACCGTCGGCGGGGTTGCGGGCGAGCGCGGCGCGCCGGACCGAATCATCGAAAAAAGCCCGGATCGCCGAGACCTTACGAGCCACGGACCGTCGAGCGTATCCACGCCGGTCGAGCAAGCCGAGGAACCCCCGGATTACCTGGCGATCTATCTCTTCCATCGAGTTGACACCGGCCCCGCCCGCGTGTTCAAAGAACTGCCGGAGATCAGTACGGTACGCAGCCACGGTGTTGACGGTTAGCCCACGCTGGCTTCCGATACGGGCCAGGTAGCCGTCCAGTTCCGGTTCCCACCACTTGGAAGGTCGGGAAGATGCGGCGGTGGGGCCGGTGACCGGCTTTTTTGGCGGAGTCATGCGCCTTATGTTGGTCGATCATTCGTCAAAGTCAACACATCCGGCGTGCGCTCCGACCAATCATTTCAGAAGGATCGAAGAGCCTTGAACCATGGCGAACGGGAGAACCTTCCAACAGTTCCCGCGCCTGCTCACGATGAAGGAAATCCATTCCTGATCGATACCCGCCCGAAGGTCGATACGGGATGGTTTGTCCGGACCACTTGGATGGGAGTGGTAGACCGCTCCGATCTCCCAACCCTCGGACTCGGCGTGGATGATGGTCCGGTAATGCTCTGCCGGATCGATCCGGAAACGCCGGGGACGGGACTCGACGTTGGTGAGCCGGTAGAGATGGACGGGGTGACCTTCCGGGTTGTAGGCCACCAGCCCACAGGCTTCTCCGGGCGCCGCATCTTCGGCATGGACTATCATCTCCGCCGTCATATCACCCGGCAGCCGGGCGGTGGAGGCGATCACGGGGCGAGGCGTTCTATACGCCAGTCGGCCCCTACCAGTTGGTATACGATCCGATCGTGGAGGCGGTGGCGGCGACCCTGCCAAAACTCTATTCGATGAGGGCGGACCCGCAGGCCTCCCCAGTGCGGCGGCCTTGACACCGGCCCGTCCCCGTACTTGGCCTGCTCCAACTCGACCAGTTGATCAAGGGTCGCCCTGTCCGCGATCGCCCGGCTCTGGGGTGAAGCGGCGGCGGCGATCTGAGCGTCCCGAGGGCGAGAAGCGAAGTACTCGTCGGAGTCGCGGTCGTCAACCAACTCCACCGTACCTTCTACACGGATCTGGCGGTGTAGATCGAGCCATAGGATGCATAGAGAAGCCCACGGATTGGCCTCGATCTCGCGGGCCTTACGGCTGCGGAGGTTGGTGTAGAAGACGAACCCTCCGGAATCGTAACCCTTGAGTAGAACCGCCCGTGACGAGACCCTTCCCCGACTGTCCGCGGTGGCCAGGATCATGGCGTTCGCCTGCTGGACGCCTGCCGCCACCGCTTCGCCCATCCACCGGTCGAACTGGCGGATCGGATCGTCGAGGACCGCGGAGCGGGTTAACCCGTCGGTCTCGTACTCCTCCCGGAGCCGGGCGAGCATCGGATCGACCGCCATCAGGCAGCCCAGTCTTCGGAGAGGACCTCGGCCTGTTCCAGCACGGTTCGGATGGCTTTCTCCTGTTTGTCCGGAGGATACCCGTGTCTCCGAAGGGTCCGGCGGACCAGAACCCGCAACTTGGCGCGTCTGGTCTCACGCATGGTCCAGTCGATAGTCACGTTGTTGCGAACAGTCTCGACCAACTCACGGGCGATGGCGCGCAGGGCGTCATCCCCCATGACGGCCACCGCGCTGTCGTTAGTACCCAGCGCATCGTAAAAGGCAAGCTCATCGTCATCGAGTCCGAGGCTCTCTCCGCGGGTCCCGGCTTCTCGCATCTCCCTGGCAAGACCGATCAACTCCTCGATCACCTGCGCGGCTTCGATGGCCCGGTTCCGGTAACGGAGCAATGTCCGTTCCAACATCTCGGCGAACGAACGGGCCTGTACCACGTTCTTGCGTCCGCGGTTTACCAACTCCCCTTTGAGCAGTTTCCGGAGTAGCTCGACCGCCAGGTTGCGGTGCGGCATATCCCGCACCTCGGCGAGAAACTCCTCGGAAAGGATGGAGATGTCGGGTTTGTCCAGCCCGGCGGCGGCGAATACGTCCAGCACTCCTTCCGAGGCGACCGCTCGGGAAATGATCTGGCGGACGGCTCGATCCAGGTCTTCCCACTCGCGAACCTGCCCGGCCGGGCGCTTGGATAGAACCGCCTGGACAGCCTGGAAGAATGACACATCATCGCGAATCCGCTTCGTCTCCTCATGAGGCGCCGACAAGGCAAAGGCCTGGGTGAGTTGACGAACCGCCGAGATGTAGCGCTTCTTGCCGTCCTCCTGGGCGAGGATATGTTCCTGGGCGCCGGGGAGGAGGCTCAAACGTTCCTGCGGGCTGCCCGTAACCCATTTCGTCCGATCGAATCCATGGAAAAGGTCGCAGCAGATCTCGTACTTCTCGATCATGACCGCCACGGCTTGTTCCTGATCGATGGTCGTCTTACCGGTTCCGCCACTCTGAGCGTACGTCTCCAACGCCTGCTTCAGGTCATGGGCTAGACCCAGATAGTCCGCAACCAGACCTCCGGGCTTGTCCCTGAATACCCGATTGACGCGGGTAATCGCCTGGATGAGGCCATGGCCGCGCATCGGCTTGTCCACATACATCGTGTGGAGGCTGGGGGCATCGAACCCGGTCAGCCACATGTCTCGCACCAGCACCATCCGGAAGTGATCGTTCGGGTCGCGGAATCGAGCGGCCAGCGCCTCCCGCCTCGCCTTGTTCCTGATGTGCTGTTGCCATCCGACCGGATCAGAGGCGGCGCCGGTCATCACGACCTTTACCGTTCCTAGATCATCGTCCTCGTGATGCCGCTCAGGGCGTATCCGAGTCAGTTCCTTGTAGAGTTCCACGCAGATACGACGGCTCATGCACACCACCATCGCCTTGCCATCAAGAGCTTCGGCCCGGTTTTCGTAGTGTTGCACGATATCTTTTGCCACTTGGGCCAGCCTGTTCGGGGTTCCTACCACCGCTTCCATCTGCGCCCATCTGGTCTTGAGCTTCTCCTTTCCGGCGATTTCCTCGCCTTCGGTCACCTCCTCGAACTCGGCGTCGATCACGGGCTTCTCGTCCCGATCAAGGGTCAGTTCGGCCAACCTACTCTCGTAGTAGATTGGTACGGTGGCGCCGTCCTCGACGGACCGGCGGATGTCATAGACGCTGATGTAATCTCCGAACACGGAGCGGGTGTTGGCGTCTCTCAGTTCGATCGGCGTAGCTGTAAAGCCGACGAAAGACGCATTAGGCAGAGCGTCTCGCATATGCCGAGCGAAGCCGTCGATGAATGAGTACTGGCTGCGGTGGGCTTCGTCGGCGATCACCACAATGTTGGAACGCTCCGATAGAAGGGGATGCCGGTCGCCCTTCTGGTCGGGAAAGAACTTCTGGATGGTGGTGAACACCACTCCCCCCGCTTCCACCGCCAGCTTGGCCCGCAGATCGGCCCGGCTCTCGGCCTGCGTCGGATCCTGACGTAGCAGGTCCCGGCAGCGGGAAAACGTACCGAACAGCTGGTCATCGAGGTCGTTGCGATCGGTCAGCACCACCAGAGTGGGGTTCTTCATGGCGGGCTCCCTGATGACAGCCCCGGCGTAGAATGCCATGGTCAGGCTCTTGCCCGATCCCTGGGTGTGCCAGACCACTCCGATCCGCCGATCCCCCGGCGCCCCTCCCTGCATCCGACCGAACTCCCAGGCAGGACCGCGCCGTCGCCTCCCTCCGGATTGCTCTTGCAACCGGGCCGCCCGCAGGGTCTGGTCGACTGCGGTCCGAACGGCGTGGAACTGATGGTAACCGGCCATCTTCTTGACCAACCCGGCCCCGTCATCCTCGAAGACGATGAACTTACGGACCAGTTCAAGGAAGCGACGCTTCTCGAACATCCCCAGGATCGCTACTTCCAGACCGGTCATGTGCTTGGGGGCCAGTTCCTCACCCTCGATGGTGCGCCACGGCTTGAACCATTCCCGACCGGCGGTGAGGGTTCCCACCCTGGTTTCCATACCGTCGGAAACCACCAGGATCTCGTTCATCGAGAAGAGCGACGGCGTCTCGGCCTTGTAGGTCTGGAACTGATGCCAAGCCGCCCATATAGTCGCTTCCTCATCGGCCGGGTTCTTGAGCTCGATCACCGCCAATGGCAAACCGTTCACAAATACCACAACGTCAGGACGTCGCTTCTTGCCGCCCTCCATCACGATGAACTGGTTCACAGCTACCCACATGTTGTTATCGGGTTTCTCGAAGTCGATCACCCGAACCTGCGCCCCCCGCACCCTGCCTTTCTCGTGATATTCGACATTCACGCCGTCCACCAGCATTCGATGGAACGAACGGTTTCTCGCCCTGAGGGTCGCGCCCTGCGGACGGGTGAGCCGCCGGTATGCATCATCCAGAGCTTCAGACGGAAGAGTCGGATTGAGCCGTACCAGCGAGTTCGCCACATCGGACCGGAGCGCCACATCCTGGTAACTCTTCCGACGGGAGTTCGGGGCGGGTACCAGGTTCGATCCCAGGATGACCTCGTAACGCAACTCCCTGAACCATTCGAGAGCCGCCTCCTCGACGATCGACTCGAAAAACACAGCAGCCTACAACCCTGCCGTCAACGGACGGAGACCTTCCAGGCGTGACAACCAACCCCCGAAGTGCGGGCATTCGGATCGGATGGTGTCAAGCCCTACATGGTGGGCGGCCTCGACCCCATGCCGTACCTTCCGGTAGGCGGGGAGGGCGCCAAGGCGAGCCGAGGGGTGGGTAGACGGGCCGTCATCTATGTATTCGGGTCCGCGCGCCGCTTGTCGAACTTTGATCACCACTCAGGCAACCCTCCTCCGATCACATTCATTTCCCACAACTCACCGAGTGTGTATTCCTCCAACCATTCACGAAGGAGAGCCGGGTCCTTCCTCTCGAAGACCGACTCCCCTTTCAACTGCCTTACAACCACCACGTCTTCAGGATCTATCTCTTTCAATAGTCCTGACGACTGGGTGGATACGATCACCTGCTTATCTTTGCTGACTTGTCGCAACATGTCGGCAAGCAATGAGATGGCAAATGGATGCAACCCTAACTCGGGTTCGTCTACGACGATCACATCCGGCTGCAATTCTGAAGGCTGTAGCAACAAGGTTGTCAGGCATATGAATCGAAGGGTCCCGTCGGAAAGTTGTATGGGCCCGCGCGGAGTCCGATTATCGCCTCCCCCGTACCATTCCAGCTCCATTCGTTCGCCCGGATATCGGCGATATACGAAATCGTCGAGAAAAGGCGCCGCCAACCGGATCGTGCGAAGGATCTGCCGGTAGTCATCAGGAAATCGCTCATACAAACGACGTAAGAAGGGCGCCAGATTACCTGCGTCTGGTCTGAGACGCAGGTTGTCACGGACTGATTGGCCGTTACGCATCGACGATTCTCGACTCGTATCGTGGAAGTGGTATACCTGCCATCTACGTACAGCTCGATGCACATACCAGGCCATCGTGTCTTCGTCGAACGCATCCCACACCAGAGACTCGTAGTGGCCGTTTCCCAATGATTGTCGCGGGCTGGACCATTCCCCGAAGAATCGGGTGGCCTCATCAAGAAAGAAGAGCTGATCCCCAGGCGCCCGACCAAGCACAAAGTCATAGCCGTTATTGCCGAACCTGAGATCCACCTCAAGGTTCTGGGCCTGTTCACCACCGCCGTACAACAATGCATCGGGGCCGCCATGCCGGGCTACGAACACCTGGAGCCTCCTTGACATCATGGCGGCGAGCATGTCGAACAGGCTGATCAGGTTGCTCTTCCCGGCCCCGTTGGCGCCGATCAAGACGTTCAAGCTGCGTAGGTCGAAACTCTCGAGCTTTCGGATCGACTTGAACCCTCGGACGGTGAGGCTCTCCAGCATGGCCGCATTCTACGCTTCCGATCGCGCCAGCAGGTTGACGACTAGACGGACCATCAGGTCCTTGTTGGACGGCATGCTCTCTGCGATCAGGAGGGTGAGAGCGGTTAGCGCCTGGGGGTTTATGCCATGCTCGACACCTTCCTGAGCAAGGTAGAGAAGGAATAACAGCGAACCTATCCGCTTGTTGCCATCCACAAAGGGATGATCCTTGACCAGGAAGTAGAGGAGGTTGGCCGCTTTCTCCTCCCGGGTCCGGTAGAGCGGTTGGCCGAACATGGTCTGTTCGACATTGCCAAGGATCCCTTCAAGCGAGTCGCCACGCAGCGCGCCGAAGATGGGGGTGGCTTCCCCGCGTTCCATCAACTCCCGCTTGAACTCGACAATCGTCTCGACCGCCCGGTCATATTCCAATGCGGTATTGGCGGGTTTGGCCCCGGACGGCGCCGCGAGCTGATTCTCGTCGTACTCCAAGAGCAGACGCCAGGTGTCGGTATAACCCGATATCAGATCCAGGACGGCGCTGCCGATGTCCTCGACCAGAGCTTGGTTCTGCAACGTCCGAGCCAGAAGATTCAGTGTGTCACGCGCCTCTGCCAGCCCGCGTTCGGCGAGCCTGCTCTGGTTGATCGTGTATCCCCGAACAAGATGCTCGCGCAGGGTGCGGGTCGCCCATTGACGAAACCTCACCGCCCGCTTCGAGTTGACCCGATACCCAACCGAGATGATGGCGTCAAGGTCGTAGTGCTTGATGCGCCGCCTGACCTGCCTCCCACCTTCGAATCGAACTACTGAGAAATCCTCGGTAGTTGCCGTTTCCGCTAGCTCGGCATCGGCATAGATGTTTCTCAGGTGGAGACTCACGTTATCGGTAGAGGTGTCGAATACCTCGGCCATCTGCCGCTGAGTCAGCCAGACCGTCTGCTGGTCAAGGCGCACATCCAGTTGCACCTCGCCGTTCTCGGCCTCATAGACGATTATCTCACCCTTGGAAATGGTTTCTGGTTTAGTCGTGCTCATAATCTATGCATCTAACCCGGAGGCTGTGACAATCCAACATCAACAACTGTCCTAACTCCTCAGATTCAGAACGAAACCGGTTCATCGGATTTCAGGGGGGAGTGACCGACGCGAGTAGGTTCCAGTTGGGTTTCCCCGCATACAGGAGTGCCCGTATTCGGTAGTTCGTGAAGTTGCGGAACCCGAAGGCTGCCCGCTTGATGCGTTTGATCACGTTGTTGAGCGCTTCGGCGGCATCTGTTGGTCACGGGGTTGGAATCGTCGGACGGTATAGCCTTATTCGTGCTGGGTGATTATGTGGTAATGGTATCAGAAATTGGTATCCGAAGTTCGCCGGAGACCAACTTCGGGAGCCACGCGTCACGTAAGGCGGCCAAGCCACGATTCTCATGGATTGACACTCCTATTCGCTTGATCAGTGGATGAAGATACCTCGTATGCGTTCGGGCAAGTATCTCCGGAGGGACGACAAACTCATAGTTCGCAATAACCCTCCAACTTGTTCGAGGCATTCTGGTACCAGTCGATCCAGTATCCGTATAATGCACGAACTCCGTACTAGACAGGTGGCCGAGAACAAATCCAAACCAGCCCGGCGACCTCGGACGCACTACCACAATATCGGTAGAGCACACACCATCAATAGGAGCCACACCGACCTTGTGAAAGTAAGGTCTAAGCTTGCCAAAAAGAAGCTCCCACTTCTTGAATCCAAGCTTTCTGCTCACAACTTCATTTGTAACAGTCGTCCATCCAGAGAGCGTGATACTTTGCCTCGGCATCTGTGCCAAGCTGATGTACGGAGAGCCTCTGATATCATTTGGACTGACATTCCGCCGAAGCTCATCTGCAACCTCTCCAAAAGTGGCAATCCGCCATCCTTCAGGGATCGGACCTAATTCGGAATCCACCAGGCGGTCGGGGAACAGGTTGTAAAGATGGGCGGGAAGTCCGGGAAGCGACTCGCCGGGATTCCAACGACCCTCCATCTTGGCCCGGACCGGATCGAAGTCCACGAACCACGATTTGAACAGCGCCTGAGCCATCTCCTCCAAGGTCTGGTACATCCGCCGGTTCAACTCGATCCTATCATCGAAGGAACACAGCACATCGGCAACGGCACGCTGTACTCGCACAGGTGGCAACACAAGCTCGTACCCAGATACATGATCCCATTTTGCCCTGGGCATACGAGTTCCTTCGGACCCGGCGGTGGCAAACTCAACGAAGTCCTGGGAGGCCATGTTGTAGTAGAGAAAGTCCTGATCTACTCCTTCACTCGCTCGAACTACCCAGATATCAGTCGAACACATACCATCGAATGGTGCTCGTATTACCTTCCGAAAGTACGGACGGAGCTTTCCGAAGAGAATGTCACCATCACAGAATCGAAGCTTAGTGCTCTTTACCTCGCGCTCTACGCCATGACCTACAAGAGAGAGAGTCCCCTCCCCGATGTGTTGAAGGCCAATATACGGAGCCTTACCTTCGGGCGAGGGTAAAACCGACTCCCTCACCAGCCGAGCACAGGCCCCCAAGGGCACAGTAGTCAAAACACTTAGAAGGTTTTTATCCCGAACTACCACATAATCTCGCTCAATCTCTTTCTGGAATCTATCCGGAATCGAATGCCAATCCAGCACATCCACTCGCATGGGCAGGCGAGACTCTTCAAAGGCTTCACTCAAACGACCCATGGTTCGCCAATCAAGTGGACCTTCATCCACAACCACCAAATCTAGGTCGGAGTAGTCCTTGGCGGTCCAAGTTGCCCTAGAACCGAACACCCGAACTTCACAATCTGGAACGTACTCACCGAGGATACGGTCAACAATGTCTAGGTGATCGGGGGCGAGGTCAATCATTGCCTTTCATAGAGGATCTCGTGTAGGGATCGGGCATCACAGACAAACTCTACCGTGTCTTTCAACACATCCTGTGCCCGCTCGCGGTCGTGGATATGGACCGTGCTGTTCCGAGCGGCATGATGCTGCATCCACTTATCTACATCGGTAATCAGCCTAGATTCGGCAGCCCTCCGAAAGAGAGCCCGTCTTGTGAGGCCATCCGCGATGCCCGGGGCTACGTTCATATTCAACCACCGCGCTATGAGCTTCCAACAAAGTTCGTATGTGATCTCGAAGTTCTTAACGACCCCAGCTTGAATCCCGGCCCTTTCCACGTCAGTCAACATACTCATACGGTTCTCGTCCTGAGTCGCGGTCACCAAGTCATCAAGTGCTTTGACCGAATCTCTCAGGTGAGCCAGTTCAAGAGGCATACGGGGAACTAGTCACCAAGCTCGGCGATTCGTACAAATGTGATAGTAGTAACATCTTACGATTTCTCTAAGTTAGGCGGCTTCCGGAATCTTGTCAGAAATAACGGAGTCGAAGTCAATATCCATTAGAGATGCTCAGACTCTCCCGTTGGCGGCTCGCCACAGTGTGCTCACTTATTCAGGTGGTTCATGATATGGCCCGTATCCCAACATCGCAAGGTTGGCTTCGATGGCGGCATCCAACCGGACGGCCTCGGCCTGCTGCTCCCGCCACTGGGCGGTGAGGCGGACCATCTTCTCCTCGAAGCGGTTCGGCACTCGTTATTCACTACGACTGATCTCCCAGGGGCAGACGGTACTCCAGGAGGGCTGAGCGGCCGGCGATGTCCACGATGCGGGCGAGCTTTTCCGTTCCGTAGGCGTCCGCGAGGCGCAGGTCCTCGTCCAGGGTGAAGTAGACGGGCTGGGCCTCCCCCTCGTTGATGGCGATGTTTGATGTGTACATGTATGTCCGGTCGAGGGAGTCGCGGATCGGGTTGAGCCTTCCACGGAGTCCTGGAATGCGGCCGGCGCCTTCCGGAAAAATGACCGCGCCGCCGTCCGGCAGGTCCCGGAGTTCGATGGCGAGCGCCCGACGCGCGGGTGTCCAGTCCCGTTCTCGATGGGCTGCATACTCGGCGGCTGCCGCGAAAACCGTCAGGGGAAGTTCGGTCGTGTGCAGCGAAACCGCGGCGGATCCGTCCTCGTCGGTGGTAGATCGCTTCCACGTATGGTTGGGGAACAGGACCAGAACGTCGACACCAGCCACCGGGCGGCCCGAGGCTCGCACCCCGATCTCCACTCTTGCGGGACTCGGCGCCGCCGGCGCGGACGGCAGCACGACAAGCAGGTCCGCGTCTCCCACGATCCGGAACTGCGCCGGTTTCCCACTGACGCCTCGCGTCTCCTGCAGGATGACCGGCACGCCGTCGCCTCGGCGTTCCATGAAGTAGCGACGGTCGCCGGCACCAGGTGTTTCGCCGGTGGGCATCCTGCCCAACGCGGACGCCAGGACCTCGTTGCGCGTCGCTTGGCGACTGGCCATGTTCTCTACCATCAAACTATTGGGCAACGTACCTGGCGACTGGATCTCCAGGCGGTCGGAGAACATCGATAGGCGAATCCTGCTGCCCCGCATCGAGTAGTCGCGGTGGACGACCGCGTTCACAAGAGCCTCGAAGATGGCGCGCTCGCTGTACTGGGGCAGGTCGATGCGTCCCGGGTCCTTGTGGGCTGCCACGCTCATGTTCCGAACCGCAAATACCACCGCCTCATCTATCTGCCGGTTGAGCGGCCCGCAGATGGTCTGCGCGTCCACTTGTCCGGAGGCTCGATCCACACCCCGGTAGCGGGTCGCCGTGATACAGGCATTGGGCAGCCACTCCTCCGGGCGGTGGCAGCAGAGCAGCACACCGGCCACCGTTGCGTTACGTACTCCGTTATCCCCTTCCGCCAGCAGGCCCATCTTGGCGAGGGCGACCGCAGGATCGGCGCGTCCGTCCACGCTGAGCAACGGTCTCCATAACGACTCGTCGAGGGTGGCGAACCCCGTGCCGGGAACCGGCCGCTGATCGAATGAGGGAAATCGCGCCAGGCCGCGCTGCTGAGACAGTCGTAGTCTCTCGTCGCTCGTCATCGGCCGTTTGGAGCTGCCGTGCCGCCGGTACGCCCGGCCCTGTCTCTCGTGTACCGCGTAACCGCGCTTCACGTTGATCGCGAGCAGCGCCTTCCCACCGATCTCGAAGCGTCTGGTCTCAATCTCGATGGGCGGCTTGAGCGTCTGGCTACTGATCTCAATGATGACCTGTTCCAGCGCATCCATCTGGGCCCGCGACATCCCCTGCCCTCGACCGTCGTCGGTAACTCCGCAGAGCAGCACCCCTCCTTCGGTGTTGGCGAAGGCGCCGAGTTCATCCGCGAAGACGTCCCGGGCCGGGCGCCGGGGCCGGGCGCCCGCGAACTCGATCTGCTTGAACTCCCAGCGGCTGTCCTCGCCCAGCCGAAGGCGACGCTCGATCCGTTCTCTAGTCAGTCTCATCACTGATCCCAGAAACCCAAGCTCTTGAGGTTCGCCTCGATCTCGGCGTCCAGCCTGCGGGCTTCGGCCTGTTGCTCGCGCCACTGGGCGGTGAGGCGGGCCATCTTCTCTTCGAAAGGTTCGCCGTCGTCCTCTTCGGGTTCGAAGCCTACGTAGCGTCCGGGGGTGAGGACGTGGCCGTGCTTGCGGACCTCTTCAAGAGCGGCGCTCTTGCAGAATCCGGGTATGTCGGCGTAGTCCCCGGCCTCCTCCTGTCCACGCCAGGCGTGGTAGGTGTCGGCGATGCGGCGGATGTCGGCCTCGCTCAGTTCGCGGTGGGTGCGGTCCACCATGTGGCCCAGCTTGCGGGCGTCGATGAACAGTATCTCACCCAGCCGTTCCCGGTGCGGGCCGCGCAGACGGGTCCGTGACAGGAACCACAGGCAGGCCGGTATCTGGGTGGAGTAGAACAGCTGGCCGGGCAGAGCCACCATGCAGTCCACCAGGTCGGCTTCGGTGATCGCTTCCCTGATCTTCCCCTCGCCGGACTGCTTCGATGACATCGAACCGTTGGCCAGCACGAAACCGGCCGATCCCCAGGGCGACAGATGATGGATCATGTGCTGCACCCAGGCGAAGTTGGCGTTGCGCGGCGGAGGGACCCCGAACTTCCACCGCTTGTCGTCCTTCAGCCGTTCACCACCCCAATCGGAAATGTTGAAGGGCGGGTTGGCCAGGATGTAGTCGGCTTTCAGGTCGGCGTGGCGATCATCATGGAAGGTGTCACCATGAGCGATCTGCCCTTCGATCCCCCGGATGGCCAGGTTCATCTTGGCCAACCGCCACGTGGTGTAGTTCGACTCCTGACCGTAGATGGAGATATCGGCCCGAGCCCTGCCGCCATTCCCGTTGCCGGTGGCGTGCGCCCGCATGAACTCCATCGACTGGACGAACATCCCCGACGAACCGCAACAAGGGTCATACACCCGACCGTTGTACGGCTCCAACATCTCCACCAGCAGGCGAACCACGCAGCGAGGAGTGTAGAACTCTCCCCCTCGCTTACCCTCGGCGTCGGCGAACCGGGACAGGAAGTACTCGTATACCCGGCCGAGCACATCTTTCGATCGAGCCGAAGCATCCCCTACCTTGATGTTTCCTACCAGGTCGATGAGGTCACCCAGCCTCCGCTTGTCGAGCGAGGGCAGCGCGTAATCCTGGGGCAGGACCCCTTTGAGCGCCGGGTTGTCCCTCTCGATGGCGGCCATCGCCTTGTCCACCGTCTGGCCGATAATCGGCTGCCGCGCACCCGCTTGGAGAAGCGACCAACGAGCCTCCTGCGGCACCCAGAAGATGTTGCGAGCCCGATACTCATCCGGGTCCTCGGGATCGGCGCCGTCCTCGATCTCGGTCTCCAACGCCTGACGGGTCTCCTCAAAGGCATCCGACACATACTTGATGAAGATCAGACCCAGGACCACATGCTTGTACAGAGCGGCGTCCATGCTCCCCCGCAACTTGTCCGCCATCTCCCACAACTGGGTCTCGTAACCCGTAACGGCCCCGCCGCTCTCAGATACGGAGGCTTTGCTCACTGCTCATCTCGTCTGCCTGAACTTGCCACTTCGCTCCGTTCACCGGGGACGACTCGGACCGAGTACCAATCGTCCGATTCGTCACAGCCTCATGCAAGGATAGGCGCGCCATGAGGCTCGAACACATTGCAACCCAGGCAAGCGACGTGACATGAGTCGGCGCGTACCGAACGAACCGGAGCAATTCTCGGTATTCACGCCGGTCGCGGGCCAACCGGAAGACACAGCAATCGTGACGAAGAAATAGACCCTCGCCACGAGTTCGTTAGCATGCCAGGCATCGGACGCTTGAGCATCCAGGCTGGTACCGAGAAACCCCGGCTTGGACCGGCGTCCGATGGTAAACTCCCTGGTCAGCAGACGGAGGGCCAATCCAAACACCCGTTTTTCGGCACCCTCCTAGGTTGAGAGTAGCCTCGGAAGCAAGCCGCTGGAAGTGGATGAAGAGCGCGGTCATGGCGGCGGCGCTCCTCGCCCTCGTCTACTTGGCGGTATCCCTCTATATAGTGGGCAGCGCGCTCGCCGCCGAGTCTCACCCTCTTGAGGAACGCCCCCAGGACTTCGCCCTCCACTACGAGGATGTCGAGTTCTCACCACGCGGATGGCCTTCGATCACTCTTCGGGCCTGGTGGATTCCGGCTCCCGACGACATGGGGGCAGTAGTACGAGTACACGGTATCGACAGCAATCGCAGTTCCAGACTCGAAATGGTTACGGCCCTTGTCGAGGGTGGATACTCGGTGCTCTCCTTCGACCTGCGCGGTCACGGCGAGTCCGACCAGGCGCAGATGGGGGCGGGCATCCATGAACGTGATGACGTGCTGGGCGCAGTCGACTACCTGATCAGTCAACAGGGTGTCGAACCTGGAACGATCGTTCTTCACGGCCATTCGTATGGCGGGGCGATAGCGTTGATGGCGGGATGGCGTGAACCCGCCATCGTCGGCGTGTTCTCCGATTCGGCATTCTCCTCCCTGTCCGAGTTGGTCGTCCAAGAGGTGGCCCGCCGCACCTCGGCGCCCGCCTGGCTGGCCTCCGTCCTGAAGCCCGGGGTGGTCCTTGTGGCTCGCCTTACCAAGGGCCTGGCAATCAACGATGTACAGCCCGCCGAGGATGCCGCCAGGTACCCCTATACCATCGGGTTAGCTCACTGTGACGCCGATGAACGCATCCCGATCAGCCACCTTGATCGGATCAAAAACTCGGTCAGTCACCCACCGGCGCTTTCTATTTACGAGGACTGCGCCCATGGCGGGGCTTGGGATGACTACCGGCGTCGGTACGAGAATGAGCTGATCGTCTATCTCAATCAGCGGGTGCGGCCTTGATCTGCCCGACCCGACCGAGTGGCCTCTGAGTCGAAATAGGAGATGGGACTGATCGGGAATCGGAACCCATTACCGGCTTGTCAGTGTCCAAGCAAGTCCCATGGCTTCACACCGCCGGACGTTCGGTGGAGCCTTGACCGCGGATGGCGTGAGACCCACCCGGGCGTATCCTTCCTCCACGTATAGCGACCAGAACTCGGCGTGGAGGGTCTAGACCCGTCCCTCCCAGCGAGCCATGATCCGTACCAGGGACGGCAGCACTGACATGGTCGTGTGGGCAGCGCCCACCGCCCGGCCAACGGGCACCCACAACCCCGCAGGCGACGCGGTAACCGCCGTGTTGCCCACACAAAGCGGAGCCACAAGACACCTCCGAGCGCTACCACACCGAGACTTCGCAAATGCAATCAAGCAGATCCACCGAGCGAAGACGCATGCGCGCTGCGTCTTGCCGTCGAGTTCGCCATCGTCACCGCAGTCCGATCGGGAGAGGTCTTAGTCCCGTGATCTCAGCGGGGTCTTCGATCGTTGCTTGGGCGCCAACGGTGAGCGACGAAACTTTGTTGCTTCTGCCCGCTCCGGGGATCGTATCTGTGCGGGTCGCGTTCCTCCGGGAGGAGACGGGCCCGGCCTGCTACGCCGCAATCGTTGTCTTCGAGGACGGGTCTGTGCTCAATGCGCGTTCCGGTACCCGACTGGCGCACGGACCGCTGACCGCCTGTGAGGGTTGGCCGGCGTAGACGAGGAAGGTAACCTGCGGCTCGGGGGCGCGACGATTGACCGCGGTCAGGTCTATCGGGTGGGTGTGAGCACTTCTACGGCCAAGGAGGTACAGGTGACACCGCTAGAGGGGCCTGTCGCGACGAGAGAGCCTCGACCTGATGGACGAAGAGGGTAGGTCATGTCACTGACAGTGGTTACATGGAATGTGCAGTGGGCCACACCCGCCGCGCGTCGAACGCCTGAGGTCTTGAACCGCCTGAATCGGTATGCGCCCGATGTGGTCTGTCTTACCGAGGCGCATGTCGGGCTGCTCGCGCGGCATGGGCACACGATCTGTTCCCGACCCGACTACGGGTACCCGATCACAGAAGGCCGACGCAAGGTCGTGCTCTGGTCCCAGAACCCCTGGGGACAGGTCGATGACTTGGGAATCGACTCGATGCCGCCGGGACGGTTCGTGACCGGAGTCACACAGACACCCTTAGGGCGGGTCACGGTTGTCGGGGTCTGTATCCCGTGGTCCGGATCACGGACAGAACCCAGACGCAAGTTGGGACGTAAGCAGCGGTGGGAAGACCACGGACAATACGTGGCTAGTCTCACCGAAGTCCTCGCCCAGGTGTCTGCGAAGCGTCTGGTTGTGCTTGGGGACTTCAACCAAACCCTCAGACCGGGCAGTCGCGCACCTTCTGAGCTTCGATCGGCGCTCCACAGAGCCTTCCCGTCGAACATGTCGGTTCTGACCACCGAACTTGGTTTCCAAGCACGCAGAAGCATCGATCACATTGCGTCGACGGATGACCTGACAGTTGAATCCCTGGACGTCATCCCCAACCTCCACAATGGGGCGAGACTGTCGGACCATTTCGGAGTCGTTGCCGAACTGTCCGCCCAGCCCTCCATGCAACGGGGAGGGGAGGTGTTCCGGTGACGGACGACAGGTGTCGTTGGAGGCTGTATCCTTTTGGGGGATGGTGATCGCGTATTCCGAGGGGAGCATGGAACACGAGGCAGTCTTGGGGGAGATTCCAGTGTTTACCACTTCTGACGTGCGGGGGCGTTTGCCCGTTGGAGTTGCCCCGCTTTTTTGGACACTTCGCGATTTGTTATCCATAGGGTAGTTGGGGATTCCTTTCGTAGTCGGTGGGTGAGTGGTATCCGATGGCTGAGTGCCGCCGGTTCGGGTTGTAGAAGCCCTCGATGTAGTCGAAGACGGCGGATCGGACCTGGTTCCGGTTGGCAAAGCTGTACCGGGCCAGGAGTTCGGTTTCGAGGGAGGCGAAGAACGATTCGGCGACGGCGCTGTCGTATGCGTCGCCGCGGCGTCCCATCGACACTGCGATCCCAGCCTCCTCGCATCGGGTCCTGAACGCTGCCGATATGTATTGGCTTCCCCGGTCCGAGTGGTGGATCACCCTCTCGGGTTTGCGCTGTATGAGAAAGTTGACGACGTATCGACTGTTGCATATGATCGCCAGGGTGCGGGCTGTGGGCCAGAATGTACCTATCGAGCACATTGGATAGCTCGGACACTGGACTATCTCGGGTAGCCCAGCATCCAGTCCTTCTGGAAGGCAGAAGGACTGGTTCCAGACCCGCGATCCCTCCTCGCATCCGTCTTACAAGATACGATATACAAACTGATAATCCGAGAGACTGAAAAGGCTCTGACCTGGGCATATATATTATCGTATTAGGGTGGAGGTGCGGGGAATCGAACCCCGGTCCGTCAATACTTCAGCAGCGGCGTCTCCGAGCGCAGCCGACGGGAAAGTTTCAGGAGGCCGGACCCCGTCGGCAAGCGACCGAACTCCCTGATCCCGAATTGATCTTGATCCTACGGTCCGGGAATCCCGTCGGATCCATCCTGCTAAGCGACGCCCGCACCGAGGTAGCAGGAACCCTCGGGCGGACGGGATGCCTTACTCAGGCAGCCAGTGCAAGATTAGGCTTGGCACTTATGGTTGTTACCGGTGTTTAACGAGACCCCGGTGATCTCGGCTCGCTTCCGATACATCAGCAATCAACGTCGAATCCAGTTCACCCCCATTCAGGTTGACCCTCATTGTACTACAACATGTGGACAATTTGTAGCCGGAGAGGTCGGATCCGCCGTCCGGTGACCTCGGCCGCTTCGCGCAAGTCAACCAGGCGGGTTCTTCTCATAGCGGTTACCGGGGTTGCTGCGCCGGATCGGTAGCCAAGGCGGTCCGGTACCGCCCGTACCCGATTATCCTGCACCATGCCGTGACCGATCATCGAGACCTCAGGAGTAGTTATGCCTAGTTCCGGACCACCCAGCTGTTATCGCCACATAATCGGATTGCGTGCGGTGCGCCATTTCCAGGCTACGCCGATTCCCGACGATGAGATCACGGCCATCCTGGAAGCAGGACGCTGGACCGGGAGCGCCATGAACCGTCAGGCATGGGCGTTCGTCGTGATGAAGACGCCTGACGAGATCGCCCGACTGGCGAAGGCGACCATAGCCGACAACCCTCTTACCCGAGCTTCGCTGGCTATCGCTGTCGTGCAGATGCCCGGAGGCATCGACTTCGACATGGGCCGGGTCATGCAGAACATGATGCTGGCAGCCGGGACCATGGGCATCGGATCGTGCCCGGTCACCTTGCGCGACCAGCGCCTTGCCGCCGATATGCTCCAGCTTCCCGATTCGGACCATGTGGCTAGGCGGGCCATCGCCTTCGGTTACCCGGACGATCAGGCGGAGTCTTCGGATCGCGTCAAACGCCGCACATCCGGCAATGCCGGTCGGCGCCCACTCGACACTCTTGTCCATTACGGTCGACTCGGGACTCAATAAAGGTCGGGGAGGACTGCCCCAGCGTCGGGGGCGGTTATCAGCCTCCATAGCCGCGGCGCGACATCGACTGCTGGGCTTCCCTCCGCATCTGGCGCGCCTTGATCGCCTGCCGCTTGTCATATTGTCGAGCCCCTCGCCCCACTCCCAGCAGCACCTTCGCCCGTCCGTTCTTCCAGTACATGCGGATCGGTATCACGGTCTGGCCACGCGTCTGAACCCGCTTCCCGATGCGATCGATCTCGTGGGCGTGCAGCAGTAGTTTACGATCACGGGTAGGGTCGTGGCCACCCTCACGCGCCATGCTGTACGGAGCGATGTGCATCCCCACCAACCACATCTCCCCGTCCTTGACCAGCGCGTGCGCTTCCTTGAGTTGAGCTTGTCCCGCCCGAAGACTCTTGACCTCGGACCCGGTCAGCACCATACCCGCCTCGTAGGTGTCATCGAACACGTAGTTATGGCGGGCTCGCCGGTTGGTGGCTATGGAATTGCTTCCGGACTTCTTCCTACTCATCGCGAATCTCCGTACTGGAACTCATCCCGGCAGGTACAACATCGGATCGACCGGAGCGCCGACCTCGCGTACCTCGAAGTGCAGGTGCGGGCCGGTGCAGTAGCCGGAACATCCTATGTAGCCGACTACGTCGCCGGCGAGCACCTCATCCCCCACCGATACTCCGATCGAGGACTGATGAGCATACAAGGTGGACAAGCCGCCGCCATGGTCGATCACCACCGTCCTGCCGTAACCACCCCACACCTCGGCCAGAATCACCACCCCATTAGCGGCGGCGTGGATCGGCTCGCCGGAGACCGACCCCAGATCTATGCCGGTGTGGAGCCTGCGGCCACCCAGAATAGGATGGATACGCCATCCGAAGGGAGAGGTCACCCGGCCACCTACGGGCCAGGCCAACCTCCCGGGAGCGCGGCCCTCCCGCACCTGTCTTCGCAGTATCTCCAGCTGGATCTCCCTCGATTCCTGCTCAAGGCGATCGACATGGCCCTCATACCCACTTATCTGGACGGTCACCTCATCGAGCAACTGCTCGAGCGTGGCTAACTCCTGGGCGAGTTCTCGCTCCACTGCCTCAAGCGCCTCCCGATACTCCTGGACCTGGGTGCGTTGATCCTCCAACTGCCTCAATACATCGGCCTCTCGAACCAGCGCCTCGGCAAGACGGTCCCTCCGGGTGACCTCCTGGCGTTCGAGCAGGTCCAGCGAGTGCAGTAGAATCTCGGTTTGCTGTACCAGGTTCCGGTTGTATTCGAGCCTTATCGAACTTGCCTCGAGATCTTCGGACCCGAACAGGATCACGTCGAAACCGGCCGAGCCTGCCATATACAGTTCTACCACCTGCTCTCGAACCCGGTCACGGGTCTGGCGTTGATCCAAGCGGGTAGCGGCGAGTTCCGCGTCCAGCAACCTGATCCGGCGGGTAACGCTGGCCACCGCATCCTCTGCGATAACGACTTCGCCTTCGGCCACCGTATATGCTTGCGTTGCGTCGAACAACCTCCCCTTGACCTCTTCCAAACCGTCCGATGTCTCAAGGATCGCATCGGCGTACTCGGTGCGATCCGATTGGGCCGATTCGATCTGGCCCCTCAGGTCGGCTATCGCCCGCTCTACCTGCTCGATACGCCTTTCCTCGTCTTGGGCGCCGACTGTCACCAGTAACCCGAATGAACCGGGAACAGCAAGAACGAGCAGCAATAGCCAAACGACCAGGATGGCCCGGCGCACGAATCAGATCCTCAGGAAGCGCCTAAGGCCCAGGCTGCTACCGAAAAAACCCGCCAGTCCTCCGAACAAGAGAATCAAGACGCCGCGACCGGCCAGAAAGCCGGACTCGACCTGAAAACGGATCAGAATGTCGGTCGGGACTCCCGAAAGCAACTGGTGGCTGACGAACACCGCGCCCGCCGCCAGTCCCCCGCCCAGCAAACCGACCGTAACCCCTTCAATAATGAAAGGAACCCGGATAAACCAATTACCCGCCCCGACCAGCTTCATGATGGCGATCTCCTCTCGTCTGGCGTAGATCGCCATGCGGATGGTGTTGGCTATCAATACCACGGCGGCCGCGCCCAGGATGGACACCAAGCCGATACCGATCGAGTTGAGCACCTGGGTCAGGCTCATGAGTCGCTCGATGCCCTCGCTGAACACCGACATCCGTCGTAGCAGCGGATGCCCCACCAGGCGGAACTGGACCTCCTGGTAAGCGGAAATATCCTTTAGCTCCACCCGGATGGAGGCAGGAAGGTCGGCGGCCGATACGGTTGCCGCCAGGGCAGGTTGATCGCTGTACATCTCCTGGAACTCACGGTAGGCGCCGGACTTGTCGAGATACCGGGCGCTCGCCACCTCGTCGTAGGCTCGGACCTGCTCCAAGAGCGTATTGTGGGCGGCTTGGCCACCCTCGTCCTTCAGGAAGATGATCAGGTGGTCTCCCTGCTGCCATTGGAGCGTGTTCACCCGTACCAACTCGTTGAAGACCAGTGCCCCGAAAGCCAAGGCAAGGGAGACGAAAACGGCCAGCACCGCACCGCTGGCCACCAGAGCGTTGCGGCGCAGGTTGAGAAAGGCCTCGCGTATCAGGTATA
This sequence comes from uncultured Acidimicrobiia bacterium, assembly GCA_964516495.1. Taxonomy (GTDB): domain Bacteria; phylum Actinomycetota; class Acidimicrobiia; order Spongiisociales; family Spongiisociaceae; genus JAPPFW01. Next base: position 28,815 of record CAZEZF010000012.1, read on the forward strand.
GAACGGTACTCATACCGCCGGCCGGAACATGTTCAGGTCTCCAGAGGATCGTTGATGGACTCGTAACCCGAGTCGGCCATATCTCTCACGACCCTGCCTCTATCCAACCTGACCACCCGGCGGCGCATAGCGTCGACGATGGCATGATCGTGGGTAGCCATCACCACCGTCGTACCGGTTCGGTTGATTCGATCGAGCAGGCGCATGATGCCCACCGAAGTAGCCGGATCCAGATTACCGGTAGGCTCGTCGGCCATGAGAATCGGAGGGCGATTCACGAAAGCGCGCGCAATCGAAACCCGCTGCTGCTCGCCGCCGGAAAGCTGGCGAGGATAACGATCGGACCGCGCCGACAAGCCCACCAACTTCAGCACCTTCGGAACCTGGTTCCGGACGATCGAAGGGGGACAACCGGTAACCTTGAGCGCGAAGGCAACGTTCTCGGCCACCGTCTTGTTGGGTAGCAGCTTGAAATCCTGGAAAACGGTGCCGACGGTGCGCCTCAGATAGGGTACCTTCCAGGAAGGAATCTTGGTGATGTCCTTACCCGCCACCCATATCTTGCCCCTGGTTACCTTCTCCTCACGCAAACACATCCGGATGATGGTGGACTTTCCGGATCCGGATGGTCCGACCAGGAAAACGAAGTCCCCGCGTCTTATATTCATGTCCACATCGCGGACCGCAACGATTCCGCCGTCGTAGACCTTCGCGACATTCTGCAATCGGATCATGTGACATTCCAGTGACAGGGTGGGTAGGGGTACGGTAAATCCGAGATTAGCGACGATCCTTCGCTAATCGGAGGTTTGTCGGAATACCTGGGAGGAGAGCTTACCTCCCAGGCGCAATCATGGCTGTCGATTCGCGGGCCATCCACCCCCTCACATGAGTCATCCCTGTTCCGCCGCGAAGCGATCGAGGCGGGCCCGGTCGTAGGTTGGCGGGGCGGGGACATGACCAGCAAGACCGGTACCGCACTACGCGGAATCGTCCCGAGGCATCCGGCGTCCGCGCTCTCGTATCGTCCGGCGCCAATGCAGGTAGGCTTCGGTCAACCTTCCGAGATCGCCGTCCAACACTCCCTGGACATTTCCGATCTCAACACCCGTCCTCAGGTCTTTAACCTGCTGGTATGGCTGCATGACGTAGGAACGGATCTGACGGCCCCATCCCGCTTCGGTTTGCTCCCCCCTGATCTGGTCCAATTCTCTTCGCTGCTCGGCTCGGGCCAGCTCGGCCAGTTTCGACTTCAGGAGAGCCATCGCCCTGGCGCGGTTCTGTATCTGGGAGCGCTCGGCTTGACAGGCGACTACCAGACCGGTCGGTAGGTGGGTCAGGCGAACCGCCGAATCAGTGGTGTTTACATGCTGCCCACCGGCCCCTTGCGACCGATATGTATCCACCCTCAGGTCCTCGGGATCGATCTCGATCGGAGCGTCCTCAACCAACGGAACCACATCTACGCCGGCGAAGGAGGTGTGGCGGCGGGAATTGGAGTCGAACGGCGAGATACGCACCAACCTATGGACCCCTCGCTCCGCTTCGAGAACCGCGTAGGCGTGCTTGCCCTCCACGGTCAAGGTGGCGGACTTGATTCCGGCTTCTTCACCATCCTGTAAGTCGTCGATCTCGTATGCCAGACCGATATCATCCAGGTACCTGATGTACATCCGAACCATTATCTCCGCCCAGTCTTGGGCGTCGACCCCACCCGCTCCCGCATGTACGCTCAGGATGGCCGGGTGCTCGTCATACTCACCGAAGTAGAGTGACTCCAACTCGAGATCGGCAATGCGCCCGGCGGTGGACTTGAGATCGCGGATCACCTCCGCCAACGTCTCCTCGTCATTCTCGTCGGCGGCCAAGCCCGCCAGGGTCTCGGCATCCTCCAACTCTTCGTCAAGGGATTCGAACCGGGTTACCAGCCTCTCCACACTCCCTAGACGACGGGTCAGACGAGTAGCGCGATCAGGAGCGCTCCAGAGGTCCGGTCGGGCGACCTTCTCCCGCAGATCCTCGAGTTCCCGGTATTTGTTGTCGACATCAAAGGAACCTCCTTGCCTCAGAAAGGCGGACGCGGAGGTCCTCTACAAGTCCAAGAGAATCGGATAGGTCCATAACGGCAGCAAGGATAGCCGGTCGCTTGCCGATATCGGTCATCGGCGTGGGGAAGACCCTGATGCCGCCCGTAGTATCACTTTCACCCGGCGATCTGACCTGGCGAACATTCGGGTATTCGTCACCGAACGCTGCATTGAACACGACTAGCGGGATCGATGAAAATGCCCGGCCGCATAACTCCTGATCCACTCACCCAAACTACGTCAAGTCATTCAGGAAGAAAGGCTAGCTTCCAGGAAGAAAGGCTAGCTTCGCCAGGCGCCCGGGCAGTCGGGCTTCTTGGAGCACTTCTTGGACTTGATACCGGAACCACACGGACAAGGGGCGTTGCGGCCCACCTTCTTGGACTTGGCTCTCGGTACCTTGCGTGGACCGGAAGTCGCCACCGCCCGTGGTCGGACCTGTCGCTTGGGTTTGGTAACCTCAACCCGGTACAGGTAGCGGGCGGTGTCTTTTTTCGCCGCCTTCACCAGATCGCTGAACATGTCGTAGCCTTCACGCTGGTATTCGGTGAGCGGATTACGCTGGCCCATAGCCCGCAGACCGATGCCGGCTCTCAGGTAGTCCATGTCTGACAGATGATCTCGCCATTTGTTGTCGATAATCGACAGGACCAGCCCGTGTTCGATCTGTCGCATCACCTCGGGGGTCAGCTCTTTTTCACGTTCCTCGTAGCAGCGGATCGCTTCGTCCACTGCGTCGGCGGCCACCTCGTCGGTGGAGATGTTCCTGGAGGAGAGGTAGCGATCCGACAGTTCGGAGGGGTAGATCACCCGCAGTTCCCGCAGCAGGGCTTCCCGATCCCAGTCTCTCGGCGCCAGGTGTTCGGGCAGGCAATCAATAACGGTGCTCTCCACCGTCTCCTCGATCCACTCGATTATGAGTTCCCTGCTCTGAGCACTACGGAGGATGCCGTCCCGCCAGGCGTAGATCACCTCTCGCTGTCGGTTCATGACCTCGTCGTACTTCAGGACGTTCTTTCGGATCTCGAAGTTCTGTGACTCGACCTGCGTTTGGGCCCGCTCTACCGCCTTCGTCACCATCTTGGCCTCTATAGGGACATCATCGGGGATCTTGAGACGTTGCATGATGCCGCTGACCCGGTCGCTGGCGAAACGCTGCATCAGATCGTCCCCCAACGACAGGTAGAACCGGGACTCGCCCGGGTCGCCTTGGCGTCCGGAACGGCCCCGGAGTTGGTTGTCGATCCGCCTGCTCTCGTGACGTTCGGTACCGAGTACGTACAAGCCGCCCGCCTCCAAGACCTGATTCCGCGCCGGCGCCGTCCGCGATGTGTACTGATCGAGAAGTCGCGAGTATTCCGCCTGCCAGGCCCTGCTTCCTCGCGCCAGGTCCGGACGTTTCTTGATCGCCGCCTGGGCCAAGCCTTCAGGATTACCACCCAACTGGATATCCACCCCTCGACCGGCCATGTTGGTAGCCACGGTTACCGCTCCGGGACGGCCGGCCTGAGCGATTATGTCCGCCTCTCTAGCATGGTGCTTGGCGTTCAGGACCTCGTGTCGGATTCCTCGGCGCGAAAGCAGGCGTGAAATCCGCTCGGACTTCTCGATGGAGATCGTGCCCACCAGCACCGGTTGCCCGCCCTCGTACCGTTCGGATATGTCCTCAACCAGGGCGGCGAACTTGGCGTCGTCGGTCTTGTAGACCACATCGGGCTGATCAACCCGTGCAACCGGTTGGTTGGTCGGGATCTGCACAACTTCCAAGTCATAGATCTGGGAGAACTCGGAAGCCTCGGTAAGGGCGGTACCTGTCATGCCCGCCAACTTCTCGTAAAGGCGGAAGTAGTTCTGAAGCGTGATCGCGGCCAGGGTCTGGTTCTCTTCCTTTATGCGAACACCTTCCTTCGCCTCGATGGCCTGGTGGAGTCCCTCCGAGTAGCGACGGCCCTCGAGTACCCGTCCCGTAAACTCGTCTACGATCTTCACCTCACCATGAGAAACCAGGTATTCGACATCCCGGTTGTAGAGTTCCTTGGCTCTCAGCGCCTGCTCTAGGTGGTGGACGAAATCGACCGCCGCATGGTCATACAGGTTTTCCACTCCGAGCACCTGCTCGACGCGCGCCACGCCCTCCTCGGTGGTAAGCACATGGCGTTTCCCATGGTCCACCTCGTAATGGGCGCCACTACGGAGACCGCGTACCAACCGGGCGAACTCCCGGTACCATCGCGCGCTGTCCCCTACCCGACCTGAGATGATCAGGGGGGTTCGAGCCTCGTCTATCAGGATGGAGTCGACCTCATCCACGATGGCGAAGTGATGACCTCGCTGGACCTGGCTTTCGGGCCGCATAGCCATGTTGTCACGCAAGTAGTCGAAACCGAACTCATTGTTCGTTCCATACGTCACATCAGCCTCGTAAGCCGGTCGTCGGCTAGCCGGATCGTCCCCCGATTGAATCATCCCGACCGTCAACCCGAGGAACTCGTATATTCCGCCCATCCATTCGGCGTCGCGTGAAGCCAAATAGTCGTTAACGGTCACCACATGCACGCCGTTACCCACCAAGGCATTGAGGTAGACCGGCATAGTCGATACCAGGGTCTTGCCCTCACCGGTTCTCATCTCGGCGATCATTCCCCGATGAAGAGCCCCGGCGCCCACGACTTGGACGTCATAATGGCGCTGGCCGAGCACCCGTCTGGCCGCCTCGCGTACGACGGCAAACGATTCCGGCATCAAATCGTCAAGCGTCTCTCCTCGCGCCAGACGATCACGAAACTCGACTGTCTTGGCTTTCAACTCGCCATCGGTCAGCCGCTCGGTGTCTGGTTCGAGTTGGTTAACGTGCACGGCCAGACGCTCCAGGGATTTGAGTGTCTTGCTCTCTCCTAAACGCAACACCTTGCCTAGCAAGGACATATCTCACCTATCCATCAACTGTCAACACTGTTCGTAGCGATCTCAAACGGGATAGCCCCTTAGAGGCTACACCCATATAGGTCAACCGATTTAGCAGCTTATCCTACTATTAAAACTTGTTAAGCTCGTTAGTAGACTTCAAGTAATCCAAGTCTTCCGTCTTTCCGCTGGTGCAGGACGCTCGTACGACCGTTTTCCGCGTTCATGAAAACGAAGAAGGAGTACTGGTGCTCATCCATGACCAACGCGGCATCCTCGGGAGTCATCGGCTTGCCGACAGGTCGACTACCCCGCACTATCTCCGGCACTCCCTTTACCGGTTCGGGAGAGGAAGCCGTTTCAAGACCCGGCGTAACACGAAGTTCCGGCTCCCCCGAACGGCCTCTCCGCCTATCCGCCAACCGGTCGCCCAGACGTCGCAACTGCCTGGCGAAACGATCCGCCGCAGCGTCCAAGGCGTGCTGGACGGTGTCCCCCTGGCCCTCGGCGCTAATCCGATGTCGGGCCGACCGGGTAACCATCTCGGCTCGAAATCGCTGGGTCCCCTCGGGGGGATCCACCCTTGCGACAGTCACATCTACAGAATCCAACCGGGCGAAGTAGCGAGCCGAGCGGTTTACCTTCGACACCGCATGCGATCTGATCCGGTCGGTAACCCGTATTCCGCGCCCGTGAACGCGAATCTCCATAGACGTCATTCTAGCGAGCCCGGCTTTCTATATGAGTGATCTCGGGAACGCCCCGGCGGCCTGGGTCCTCCCTTACGGCAAGAGATGTCCCGGCGCCCTTCTGCGACTCCGACCGATATCCTCTTCGTCAAGCCGATACCGTCACCGGGGACCGGGTCAGCGTCACTGCTCGGGAGATCCGGCCTTGGCAAGCCACCGACGCGGCGCTGAGGGTGGCGCCGGTGGTCAGGACATCGTCCAACAGGACCGACCTATGCGGAGGTGAGCCGACCAGGCGAAAACGGATGCCCTCCGACCTTCGCTCCCGGAGTTGGCTGCGGCGGTATGGAGGCGCCCGAAGGATATCGGCGACCGGAAGTCCGGCGCATCCGGCTACATAGAAGGCCAGCACCCGACCCGGGTCAACCCCGAAACGCATTCTACGAGCGAGGGACCGGGGAATCGGGACCAAGGCCGAGGCGTCATCGGGCAGCATATCCGCCAACCACGGCGCCAGGACACGCGCAATGCGATCGATCCCATGATATTTGAACGCATGAACCGCTGATCGGATCGGGTCCTTATGGATGAAGAGGGAACGGACCAGCAGGCCGGAGTCCAGCCTCACCTCTCCCCCTCGGCGAAGCCTTCCCGTACAGGTCCCGCAGATGATCCGGTACTTCCACTCCATCCACCACCCACATACAACACAAACCATTACCATAACGTAACGGACGCCTATGACATTTAACCCTTATTCTTCATGCCCCAGACACACCGACCTCGAAAAGGCCACGTCAAGCCCGTCAAGCGGCTATTTTCCCAGGTCAGAGAGTTTATTGCATCTTTCTCGTCTACCCCATCAAACCCCTGCATGAAAAATCGGGGTTAATGAAAGGGGTGGCTCACATGAAGCGAGAAACTATCTCTTTCACGTCGGCTACCAGCCGCCCGACCGCCGAGGTGTCCGGGGCTTCCACGTTCAAGCGCAGGAGCGGCTCCGTATTGCTGGGCCGAAGGTTGAACCAACCATCCCCCATGTCCACGGTAAGGCCGTCGAGGAGGTCCTGGGGGTATGCGGCATAGGCTGACGAAACAGCCCTGATAGCCGCTTCCGTATCGCGCACTGCGGTGTTCACCTCACCCGACGATGCATAGGGCTCGTAGGCGCGGCGTAGTTCCGAAAGGGCCACGCCCGATTCGGTCAGCACCGCCATGAGCACCAGCATCGCCAGCATCCCGCTGTCCGCTCCGTAGTTGGCCCGGAAGTAGTAGTGGCCTGAATGCTCGCCTCCGAAGAGGGCGCCTGTCTTCGCCATGATTCTCTTGATGAACGAATGTCCTACTCGAGTCCGCACCGGTACGCCCCCTGCATCCCTGACCGTCTCGGAAACCGCCTTCGAACAGATCAGGTTGTGTACGATCTTGGCGCCGGGATGACGACTCAGAAACCAACCGGCGATGATGGCGGTGGTGGCGCTACCCGATAACGGTTTGCCCTCGTCGTCCACGAACACCGCCCGGTCCGCATCCCCGTCGAATGCCACCCCTAAATCCGGTCGGGCCGACTGCACCAGATCCACCAGGTCGCCCAGGTTGGAAACGTCGCTGGGATCGGCCGGATGATTGGGGAACGATCCGTCGGGTTCAAGGTACAGACCGGTCATCCGCACCCCGACCCGGTCCAGCAGCATCCCGACGACTGTTCCGGCCATTCCGTTGCCTCCATCGACCGCCACCCGCATCGGGCCGATGACCGCCGGATCAACGACGCTCGACAGATGATCCACGTAATCGGCTACCGCATCGACATCCCGCACCCGACCTTCGGCGTTACGTCTCACGGGATCCGAAGGCTCGCGCGCCAAACGTTTGACATCTTCGAGTCCGGTACCGGTTCCGATGGGCGCCGCCCCGCGGTGGCAAAGCTTGAACCCGTTGTAGCCGGCCGGATTGTGAGAGGCGGTGACAACCACTCCGGGAACCTGCTGCGAGCCCGAATAGAAATAGACAACCTCGGTGGCGACCGGACCGAGGTAAGCGACATCGGTCCCGCACGAGATGATTCCTTCGATGAGGGCCTCGGCAAGGGCGGGAGAGGAATCACGGCAGTCACGTCCGACGGCGACCGCCTCGGCGTCGGTGTAGCGAGCCAATCCGGAACCGATTCGCCTAGCTGTCTCGGCGTCGATCTCCCCGTTGTCGACGCGTCCCCGCACGTCGTACGCCTTGAATATCCGGTCGAGAGAATCGATATGGAACCGTCCCTGATCGCCGACTTTCGCCCCTCAGCCCTGAATCTACACTCCAAGTAACGATTCTCATGACGGAACTGCAACTCACCATCATCATTCCGATACACAACGAGGCGGGTTTCCTGGGGCCCGCCTTGTCGGAAATGCGCGAGCAACTCGACACCGTGGCCGCCATATATCAGATCATTCTCGTAGAGAACGGCTCGACCGACGACACCTACGAGGAAGCCCGAACGATTGCCCGAGGTGATACCCGGGTGAAGGTGATTCGAGCGCCGGTCGCCGACTACGGGATGGCGATACGCACCGGAATGGAAGCGGCCGAGGAACGCGGATGGTTGGTGGTCTTCGACATCGACTACTTCTCGGGTGGCTTCGCCTCCTCGGTCGTTGAACAGGCCGCCCGCAACGATGTGGTTATCGGATCCAAGCGAGCAGCCGGTTCCTCGGACCGTCGGCCGTGGATCCGCCGTCTCGCCACCCGGGTGTTCAACTTCCTCCTGCGCAAGGTCGTCGGTTCGGGTTTGAGTGACACCCATGGGATGAAGGCCATCAGGGCTTCCGCGGCCGGAGAACTGTTGCCCCATGTCCGGCTCACCCAGGACCTGTTCGATACCGAACTGGTTATACGGGCCGAGCGCTCCGGCTATCGGATCATCGAAGTTCCGGTGGTTGTCGAGGAAATGCGGGAGGCCCGGTCATCACTTCTCGGTCGCGTTCCTCGAACTCTGTGGGGACTCATGCGTCTCCGCCGCAGCCTCCGCTGAGCTATCGCCGAGTTTCAATCCGGTTCTTAGGGCCGTGGCTTTCCCTTCAGCCAGGTTTCCCCGGGCGGGGTTACGTCGCAGCCGGGCCACCACCCACCATCCGACGAGGAGGGCCGACCCTCCCCAGGTCAACCACCATCCCAGGTCCTCCGCCCAGGTGTCTTCGAACCGGAGTTCCACCTGCTCACCGGTCGGTACCACCACCATGAAGGCCGGCGCCGCCCGCCAAGGCCCCAGGGCGCCAGTGGCCTTCCAGTTGGGGAAGTAGGAGACCTTGACCATGTGGGGAACACCCACCGCGGTGGTCCTGAACGAAATCCGATGGTCCTCCAGAACCACATCGGAAACCTCACCCCCTGCTCCCATCGGCATCCGGGTTCCCTCCATATCGATGGTGATCCGCTCCCACTCGGGCGGCCCCCCGGCCACGATCCACTGGTCCAGCATCGAGATGTTCTCGTACCACTCCAGGGCAACATCCACGAAGTCGGTTTCAGTGCCCTCCTTGAAGATTCCCACCAGGGGCGCGAGCAGTCGCGTCTCGGGTTCTTCGAAAACCCAGGGACGATTCACCGCCACATCCACCAGCGAACTCTCGGGGAGGGAGTAGATGGCAAAGGGTTCGGCCATCGCTCGCTGCACGAAGGCAGGATGATTAGAAGCCTCTTCTTTCGCCCTATCCGTGTATGCCACGTAGTAGGCGACGTTGAACAACTCCATATGGTCGGCGCCCCGGTCGAAGTCACTGTTGTGATAGCGCAACCCGGGGATCGGATTGGAAGGCGCGTCGCTCAACTCGGCGGCATTGAGAAAGTGGAACGGGGTAGTAAGCGAAGATTCGAAGTACAGACCCTCCATCGAAGGGTGGGTTCCCCCACTCCAGTAGGGATAGAGCATCGGCGCCATCGGTGTACCGTATTCATTCAGGTCCCGGTTGGCCTCCCATTGAACGCGACCGGGGGGTAGATCGGCCACCGTGGCCATCAACTGCTCATACTCCGGCCACTTGTCTTTGCCTTCGTATCCCTGGTAGTTCCACCGCGCCCAGGCGCTCACATAATTCTCGGTGGTCAGAGTCCCCATGAACACCGCGGTTACGAACAGCAGAACGGTCCCGAAGGTAAGAACCTTGCCGGTCGGGAAGGCCGCCCGGCGGACGACCACGATCACCGTCAGGATCCCCGCCGCCAGAATCACCAGATCCGGCCCGGATATCCGATTTACGAGTTGCTCCACCCGGAGCGAACTCCATCCCGACCACCCGGCCAGACCGGTAGCGGTCTCGAAGTCTCGCGCAACTCCACCCACGTTCGGACCGAGGATGATCCCCACCACCAACACCGCTATCGCAGACCGTATCCAGGCGCCGGAGAGGCGGGCCGGTAGCCGACGGACCACCCAGGCCAACAACAAACCGGCGGCGACCCCAGCGAAGAAATGGAGACCGAAGAACCAATGGGGTAGGGCTCGTCCGTTCCATAGCTTCGCGCCCTGACCGAGCAGGAAAAATGCCGGGATGGGCGCCACCGTAAGAGCGGCTAGGGGAAGCGACCGTCCGGTCCTGCCTAGAGCAGCCGTCATACCTGCAAGGCCGAGGACCGCGATCGGCCAGAGTTCAACCGGAAACAACTCGTCGAAGCCGGCGAGCGGCTGCCAGTTCATATCCGTGGTGTGGCTCAGGCGGGCTACCAGCGGCAGAGCCCAGAAGGCCGCCAAGGCAAACCCGAGGGCCCACGTTCCGGCCACTATCCACCAGGGTGACCGCTTGAACAGGCGGAGGATACGCCCGCCGTCCGAGGTCCCGAGTTCCGGAACGACCCTGTCCGGCCACCACACCTTACCGACCACCACGAATAGCGAGGCCACAACCACCCCGATCGTCGGTATTACATGGCACAGGGCGGTAGCCGCCAGAGCCGCGCCGGCCCACGGGAAGAACTTACGGTCACCGTAGACAGTTCTGATCAGGAAGCCGAGATATACGAGGGAGAAGGCGAAGGACCAGGAGTAGGAAAACTCTCCTGCCAGGCTGGACGCCATGGTGCCGCCGAAAATGTTGGGGGTGGGGGTCTCCATGAACACGTAGGCGCCGCCGGACGCGGCCGCTATCGCCGCTACCGGACGACGGAATCCCATCGACCGGGCCAGGAAGTAGGAGGCGGGGGCAAGAGCGACCAGACCGACCACCGAGACCAACTTGAACGCAACCCCGTATGGAAGCAGCAGGTCGAGAACGACGATGGTCAACGATGGCAGGGGGAAATAGAAGTAGAAGATCGGAAAACCGGCAAACCAGTGATTGGACCAGCCCATTACCCTGCCGGAGGGCAACAGGACATCACGAAGATAGGCGGGTCCCAACACATGCGCCCCCATATCGCCGCCGGTGGGGGTGTTAGCCACCAGCAGCAGGTGCGGCGCCATGGTCACAAGCGTCGCCACGGAAATGAGCACCACCGCCACGGCCGAAGAGCGGGCCGTCCAGAAGGTGGTTTCTTTCTCGTCTGACACCGCATTATCGGTGTTTTCCGTACCGAAGCCGGGCTCCCGCCGTTCGTCTTCGGTTGGAACGGGGACGTCGTCCGGCTCTACATGCGGGAAGTCGGGTGATCCATCCATCGAACAGCCATAAAGCCTAATGTGACCCTCGGGTAGTTCGGCCGCCACTCAGGCGCGCCTTACGCACCGCCCGTCGGAGACGAAAGCGTCCCGGTACGCCCAGGAAGTATCCGACCTCACGTCCCGCAGAGTCGACCACGGATCCGGAGGGTACCTCAACCACCCCGAGCCTGGTTAGCAGGTCGGCGTGATCCTCCCATGTGAACTCTTCAAACCCGCCCCGGCCCAGGATCCGCTCGCAAGCAGACCGGGCGGGTCGGCAGGTTTCACAGGCTGCCGCCGTAAAGAGAAACACCCCCGGTCCGGATAGATTGCCTTCTGTCCTCAATATCCACGCTCTTCGAACCGGACGGAACCGCGCTACGCCTACCAGGACCGCCGCCGTCGCCCCAAGGATCAGAATCCTGACCATGACCTCGTTATCCACTTGGAACAGCTCCTCCGAAGACCACCTTGCCGCCCGATTCCGCCCACCACCCCACAGTGAATGGACCGTCGCCCGAAACGATCACTCCTTCGGTTCCGGGAGCGGACAAGTCAACCGTGACGGTGCTTGCCGCAGGCAGCGTGAGTGACCCCGGCGGCCCGGCCTGGCCCGACGAACCTAACGGCAGATAGTCAACCGTAACGGCGCCGACCCCGGTGTTGAGGAAACCGAGTCGGGCGCCGACGCCGAAAACGCCGACGCCCGGAACCAGCCAAGTAGCGGCGTTGGTCGGCAGGCCGGGAGTCACCGCCAAGGCCGTTTCCGACGATCCCACCAGCGAGGCGGCGAACAGTCCATCACCCGTCACGCGTAGCCCGGCGCCGGCGGCGGGCAAATCGGTCAAAGGTACGCGGACCTGGCCCGGACCCTCGATAACCCCGCTGAGCGGCGGACCGGCAATGCCGTCCTCGTTGTAGGTCTCCACCAGATAGTTGACCTCCAGCGAGCCTTCATTGCTGAGCGCCAGCGCCACCTCAAGACCGTCGGAGGGCACGACGGGGAACTCCCATCCCTGGCTGGTACCCGTTCCGGCCCATACCGCGCCGTCGGCGTCCCGGGAGAATGCCATTGCGGGGATGACGGCGCCGGCGGAGGAACGGACGATGACGGACAACGACTCCCGGCGGGGCAGCAACTCATCCAGAGCCACGATACGGTTGTTCCGCGCCGGGATCGTCAACCCTTCCAGGCGATCATCAGCCTCCGAACCCAGTTCACTCAACGCCCAGATGTCGACCCGGGCGTCGGCGGTAAACGGGTTGAGCAGGCGCAGCACGAGTTCTTCACCATCGAGCGTGGAACCCCCGGGAAGGTGCCATGTCGGCGGGACCCGCGCCGGGCACAGGTAGCTGGTCAGAATGTTGTCACCGATTGCCGCCACCGCGGTAGCGCCTTCACCTCCGGCGAACTCCAAGAAAGCCGAACTCACACCTAACAGGCGTTGATTCTCGACGTTCGCAACGGCGGCCGACCCATCCGATACCAATCGAATCGGCGGAGGGGACACCAGACTCCCGCCTTCTACGAAGAAGTACCGGAGATCGGTAGGGACGCTCGCCACCCCGATGTAGGACGAGTACCGGTTTCCGTCCGAAAGCGCCCAAGGGCAATAAGAGAGGGATCCGACACGATATTGCCCCTCCTCTTCGACCTGACCGGAGTCACTCCCGTCCGGCGCCGGGCTCGGAGGCGACGGAAGCAGGACGGCGGCCGCCAGTAGAGCGCCCGAGAGGACCGTCGCCAGGAGGCGGCTCATAGCAATCCGGCGGGACGGCGGGCGGTTCGGCAGGCCAGGGCCGTAACGATCAAGGCGAGCACCCACACCGCCCCCACCTGTGCCTGGACACGGTAGGAAGGCACCCCGCCGAAAACGGCGGTTCCCGACTCGGTTGTTACCCGGTTGGCCCAGCCCTCCATCTCCCAGGTTCCCGGGCGGCCCCAGCGAGGATCGGCGTTCTCCCGAATCTCGACCGTCTCCCCCGAACGCGGACCGGCGTAGTCGGGAGGAGACCAGGACCAGGGAACCCCGGAGTCGGTGACCGCTCGATAGGACGCCCCGTCGTACTCCCAGACACCACCCGAATCGACAGTGAAGAGCCCGGTCAGGGCCCGCATATCCAGTTGGGTGGACATCACCGGGCTCAACGGGTTGGGACCGGTCGCTACCACCCATTTGATTCCATATTCGGCCAGCGCTCCGCCGGGTCGCATCTGGGAATCGGACAGGAGAGCTCCGAGATCCTGCTCGAGCTGGAGATCGCCTCCTAGCGGTCCGGGAAGCCAGGCTTGTGGATAGTCCAACACCCCTCCGATCAACCGGTAGGCCGTCCCATCCGGCAGGCGCCGGTATTCCCCTGGTAGGGTGTTATCGGGACCCACCATGAGAATCCGATCAGGTCCATGCGGATCGGCGCGGCTTTGCGCGAATTCAAGCGCTGCGAACCGGTCCTCCGGTAGACCCATACGGCCGGCGGGCGCCGCCGACACGGCGGTGATACCCACGACTATCCCGGCCACCATCCCGACGTAGGACAGCATACGCCTGCTGGGCCTCACGTCGTCAAGAGTCGATGGACCGTCAACAGCCCCGGCCACAATCATCGCTACACCGACTGCGACCAATAAGATCCCCGCCGCGGTCGGCTCTCTACCGGACCCCAGATCACCCGATCTGGCCAGGAAGAAGCCGACCGCGCCCAGCACCATGCCGGTCGAGGCCACGTCGGCCGGACGGCCGCGGCCGCTCCAGACCGCCATAAGGGCGGCCACCACGACCGGCGGCCACGCCCACCAGGACGGATCGAGATGTAACGGGGCGCCGCCCGTGACCAGTCCTCCGGTTTCACGGGCCAGGAGCCATGGGAACAGGGGTGGGAGAGCGATCAACGTAGCCGCCGCGCCAAAGAGCGGCGCCATCCAACGCCGGGCGAAAACAGCCCGGATCAAGCCGAACAGCAGGGGGGCGGCCGCCAGAAGGGGAACAAACATAGCCGACCAGACTGTGGCCAGACCCATCCGGGAGAGGCGACCTAACCAGGCGATCGACCCACGGGGCGGCGGCGACGCCACCATCGCCAGCGACCAGGGTAGGCCCCCCATCGCCAGCATGCCGGGCCAGTAGGCATCGGACGCAAGAAACAGCATCGGGAATCCGGCGACAAGAACCACTCCGGACAGGAGCCGGGCGCCCGGCCTTGATCCACATCTTCCTAGGAGAACGGCCGTACCGGCTAGGCCGGAAGCCGCCGAACCCACCGTCAAGACCACCGCAGCCAGACCCGCCCGGTTACCCAGAAGGAATTGTACGGCGGCGGTCACACCCACCGACGGATGCATCGGCGCCGGGCTGCCTAGACCACCGAGATGCCATCCCCCGGCGTAGGCGCGCAGCGTGTCCCGGGCCGAGTCGGCGAGCGGCAGCACGAAACCGACCGCGGGGAGACCGTCCAGTAGGAGGGATCGACCGAGGATCAGGATAAAGGCCCCACCCAGGAATGCGCCCATAACGGCGGGGCGGCGCCAGAAGGCGGGTGAGGCGCCGATCTCGTACTCGTTGACCTCCTCATCCCCGCTACTGCTCAGCAAGGCCGACAGTTCGGAGGCTAAGCCTCGTAACTCGACAGAACCCCGAACCTGGAAACGGAACAATTCGGCGTCCGAGGAGGTGGAGGCGGTGGGCGCCTTGCGCCGCATCTCGATCGTGGAAGACAGGTAACGAGCGTTCCAAGACCATGCCCGCAGCCAGTCAGGAACGGCCCGCACGGAACCCCGGAAAGTGCGGTATACGGAGGCGAGAAGCCCGAGCAGGAGCAGACCGGGGATGGCCCACTGCAGAGTCACCAGGGAGTAGGTCTTGAGCATTACCCTGATCCGCCCTGCCTGCTCACGCCAGGTGTTGATCCGATCATTACCGAGGGAAGGGGCAAAGACCTCGGATGTAGGAGCAACCACTATCCGACCCCCCGCAACCCTGGCCCGCTGGCAGAGGTCAAGCCCGGTCGCGACGTAAGGCAGTTTGGTATCCAGGCCACCGAGCCCCCCGACCAGATCTCGTCGCACAAGTATCGAAGCAGGCTCCACATACGCCACATCACGAATCACGTCGAACTGCTCCTGGTCGATCTCCCCCCGGTCCAGGCCGGTATAGGGGAATCCGAAGACATCGGTCGCTCCCCCCACCGATTGGAGCCGACGAGGGTCCGCCGCATCAAGAACCTTCGATCCGACAACCGAAGCATCTACCTGGATGGCGGTGGCGACCAGAGCCCCGAGAGCATCCGGCCGGGCGGTGGTGCGGGCATCGACCAACCACAGGTACTCGACACGGTCCCCGGCCAGAGCAAGGACCTGACTCATGGAACGCACCACCCGGGGCATCGGACCTTCGGACTCGAGCTTCTGGCCGGCCTCCGCTACCACCACTACGCCCTGAAGCCCGTACACTTGCGTATCTATGGACTTCAGTACGCCGGAAATCTCGTCCCCGCCGGCGATCACCACCGCCAGAACGGAGGGATCCGGAGAAGGATGGTTTGGGTTGGTCATCGGTGCTCCATTCTGGATCGGTGACAGCCCCAAGGCAACAATAGGACGACGCCGATGACCACAAGCCTTGTAATCCTCTCCGGTGGAGTGGGTGGCGCCCGTTTAGCCCGAGGTTTCGAACACATACCGGAGGTGTGTTCCACGGTGATCGTCAACGTAGGGGACGACGATACGATGTACGGACTGCGGGTGTCGCCGGACCTCGACACCGTGCTCTACACCTTGGCCGACGTGGAGGGACCGCTCGGCTGGGGACGGAGCGGTGATAGCACCGTCCTGATGGAACATCTATCGGATCTGGGGGTGGACACAAGATTCATGATCGGGGACGCCGACGCCGCTCTCAACATCTACCGGACCATGCGCCTCCGGGAAGGCGATTCGCTTGATCGAATCACCGCCGCGCTGGCCGGACTCCTGGAAGTCCGCTCCCGAATCCTTCCGGCGACCAACGACCGCCTTCGGACCGAAGTCAGGATCGGCCCGGACCGCTGGTTACCTTTCCAGGAGTACTTCGTAATACGCCGACATCGGGACGAGGTTGCCGAGTTACGGTATGTCGGGGCGGAAACCGCTCGGTCCTGCCCCGGAGCGGTCGAAAGTATTCGGGCGGCTGACGCGGTTATCATCGCTCCCTCCAACCCACCCCTTTCCATTTGGCCGATCCTGGCCGTGCCTGACATAGTCGCCGCGGTTACGAAAGCCCGCCGGGTGATGGCGGTCAGTCCGCTTTTCGGAGGTAAGGCCCTGAAAGGACCAGCCGACCAGGTAATGAAATCCCTACAGCTCCCGACGGGCAACGCCGGTATAGTAGCCGCCTACGACGGTCTCCTCGACGACCTGTTCATTGACAGCGGAGACCAAGATGATGTATCGTCCCTGGCCGAGACCGGTATCTCTATCCATGTAGGATCCACCCTCGTCAAGGATCGGAGTCAGGCGATCGGTTTTGCTCGGCGTATGCTGGAATCACTGTGACGGTTTCCATCTTCCCGGTCGAGGGCATCGGGGAGGCCCGCCCCGGCGATGATGTAACCGGTCTCCTTCTGCAAGGTCTCAAGTCGTCCGGGATCACCCTTGCCGAGGGAGACGTGTTGGTGGTTACCCACAAGTTGGTCTCCAAGGCCGAAGGCAGGGTGGTCGAGATCGGGGATGATCCACAGGCCCACCGCGATCTCATTCTCAGGGAAGCGTCCTCCGTTCTGCGCCGCCGGGATCTGCTGGTAATAACCGAGACAACACACGGGTTCGTATGCGCCAACGCCGGAGTAGACCGATCCAATGTCGAACCGGGTTTCGCCGTCCTCTTACCCGTTGATCCGGACCGCTCGGCGCGACGCATACGCGCCCGCCTGCGGCAGGCTATCGGGATTCCGGTGGGCGTGATCATTACCGACACCTTCGGGCGGGCGTGGCGACATGGCCTGAGCGACGTAGCTATCGGGGTGGCAGGGCTACCGGCGATCGTGGACTACCGAGGAACGGAGGACACGTTCGGGAACGTACTGGAAGTGACCGAGGTAGCACTCGCCGACGAGGTGGCCGCGGCGGCCGACCTGGTGATGGGGAAGGCCCGCCGGGTTCCTGCCGCCGTGGTTAGAGGCCTTGACCATCCGCCGGGGGATGGCTCGGCGGCCGACCTGATTCGAGATCTTTCCGATGACCTGTTCAGGTAGGTGCTAGAAGTGGTGGACCCCCATTAGCCCCAATTTTTCATGCAGGGGTTTGATTGGGTAGCCGAGAAAGATGCAATAAACTCTCTGACCTGGGAAGATAGCCGCTTGGTGGCCCCGCCTGGCTGGGGTGTTACCCTTCACCCTGAGGTGAACGCCGGGACGACCCACGGTGCTGCGCTTGACATGGCCTTTTTGAGTTCGGTGTGTCTGGGGCATGA
>CAZEZF010000013.1:0-45012 GCA_964516495.1 uncultured Acidimicrobiia bacterium
TTTCACCTCTCTCGGTTACCCATCCAAACCCCTGCATGAAAAATTGGGGTTAACCGGCGACGCTGAGCATCCATTCGTAGGCGGGTTGGGCTATCACTTCCGGCGGCGTAGCGGAAGGGAGGCCTGCTCGATCAAGAGTAAGCAGACGTTGGACGGCTTCGGGGAACATCGAACCCGCCTCGGTCAGGGCGCGGAGCTCCCGCTCGGCTGTTCTTTCATCGGCGGCGTCGGCGTATACCTGGATGAGTTCGACCGAACCGTCCTCGGCGCGGGCCAGGAAGTCGACCTCGTAACCTCCGGGGGTACGAACGTAGGTGGCTGCGCTCCGGCGTCGTTCAAGCTCCACCAGCACCGCCGTTTCCAGCGCATGCCCGGTATTCGCCCGTCCGCTCCGATCAAACATGGTTATGAGGCCGGTATCGACGGGATAGGACTTGCGAGGGTTGACCATCCGCTGTCGTTCCGAGCGGGACTCCATCCAGACGGTTCGCACCAGAAAGCAGTCCTCCAGATAGGCGAGCAGCTGATGTACGGTGTCGCGGGAGATGGCGATCCCCTGGGCCCGCAGCCTTCGATGGAACCTTTCGACGCTGAAACTGCCGGCGGCATTACCGAGGAGATGACGAACAAGCCACCGCAACCCGACTACGTTGCCGACACCGTGGCGGTCGATGACGTCCCGCAGCGTAGCCACATCGACATAGTCGGCCAGCAGCCGCCGCCGGGTCGGGGTATCCAAGCCTTGGGCCTCGGGGAAGCCGCCGCATTCGAGCCAGTCGCCGAACCGCTCCTCTACCTCCGACCGTTCGGATGGCGACCAGAAATCCGGATCAGGGGATGGCGCAACACCACTATGGCGCAGAGCTTCGTCAAACCCGAACGGGTGGATCAAGACCTGCCAACCCCGCCCTCGTAACGAGGTAGCGATTTCCCTGGAAAGCAACGCCGCGGACGAACCGGATACGAACACCTGAACTCCGTCTGTATCGATCAGGCGCCTTACAAGGCGTTCCCAACCGACCACCACCTGTATCTCGTCAAGGAACCACGCCATCGATCGGTTACCGGAACTCGCTGCCGCCGACCTTGAGGCGTACTCATCCACAAATCGGCCGAGGCCCACCGCGTCCAGCCCACTGAGACGTTCATCTTCCAGCGACAGCGTCGGCAGCCGCGCAAGCGGCCACCTGTCGGCCGCCATTTCAGCTCGCACTTGGTGCAGGAAAGTGGTTTTGCCCGCCCGCCGCATACCCACTACGGCAGTCGCCTTGCCGGGAAACGTCGTTCTACCCGAAACCCGACGAGACGTGAACGCTACCGTTGACTCCTGGAAGGCGGCGACCTGTTCGAACAACGCTCGGCGCACCAGAGGCGCACTGATTACACTCTCTGTCGTCAATATTCTCCTTTTCTAAGGGAGAATATAGTTAAAAATAAGCCTTACCATAAGGAGAATCTTAAATTGGCGAGCACGATGCCCGATCCTCCATGCTCCCTTCAGCAACCCGACCGGATAGGTAACAACAACTACCAGACAGCGCGAGCAGTAAACCGAGCGGCCGCTGCTCAAGGTGACCACCACTGTTCGTTTGTAGGTATAGATCGTTAACCCCAATTTTTTTCTCCGTTTCCGGACGCAGGCAAGGTGGATGTAGTTACTCGCTACCGCCGGCGTCCGACCTTCCATCATGTGGATGATTTTCTCGACGGGAAACCCTTTTCTGCTAACTTCACGAGCCATGCCTCTCGACGGATCGCGCCTCGGGACCTATGCCGGACGTATAGGGTCGGAAGTCTCGGTTGGCGCATCGACATCTCCTCCGTTATCGGCTCTATGCAGGCCGACCGTGATCTGCGCGTGGGAACGATGACCGCTACCAGCACGCTGCGCCATGTCGGAAAACCTTACCTCGGTCTCACCAACCGGGAACTGGCCGCCGGAAAGGGCCTGTTCGTCTCCGACATCGACCTGCCCGGAATGGCCCACCTG
This sequence comes from uncultured Acidimicrobiia bacterium, assembly GCA_964516495.1. Taxonomy (GTDB): domain Bacteria; phylum Actinomycetota; class Acidimicrobiia; order Spongiisociales; family Spongiisociaceae; genus JAPPFW01. Next base: position 1,991 of record CAZEZF010000013.1, read on the forward strand.
GCGATTCTCCGGAGCCCCCACGCAGCCGCCCGAATCGTTTCGATCGATACTTCTTCAGCCGAGGAACTCGAGGGCGTGGTTTATGTAATGACCGGCGCCGAGGCCAAGGCCCGGATGCGCCCGATACCCGAAGCGTGGAACACCAAGGAGATCGGCGCAAAGGGAGTCGACTGGTACGCTCTGGCGCCGGAAAGGGTTCGCTATATGGGCGAGGCGGTCGCCGCGGTGGTGGCCGAATCGAAGAACACCGCTTTCGAAGCGGTCGGGCTCATCGACGTTACCTACGAGGTCCTACCCGCCGTGACCGACCCGAGGGAGGCGCTCGAAGATGGTACGGTGCTGGTCGAACCGGAGTGGGGCGACAACCTGTTGATCACCCGTGATTGGCGGACCGGGGACATGGAAGGCGCCTTCGAACGGGCCGAGCGGATCATCGAAGGCGAGGTGCGGTCCGAACGCATCACCGGCGTGTCGCTGGAGCCCCGCGGCTCGGTCGCCCGGTACGACCCGTACCAGGACAAGCTGACCCTGTGGGAGTCGACCCAGAATCCTCATCCCCTGAGGACCTTCCTGGCCGAGACGCTCGACATACCCGAGCGGACGGTTCATGTTATCCAGCCGAATGTCGGCGGCGCGTTCGGGCTCAAGCAACCACCTTTCCAGGAACAGCCTCTAATCGCGTACCTGGCCAGGAAACTCCAACGACCTATCAAATGGATAGAAAGCCGGGACGAGAACTTCGCCACCACCGGACACTCCCGCGATGTGAGGTTCGACTACCGGGCGGCCTTCGACAGCGACGGAATAGTAACCGGTCTCGACATCGAGGTTGTCGCCGACGTGGGCGCCCCCACCGCCCTCCTCGGTTGGGGCCAATCGTTCGTAACCGCCTACTGCCTGCCCACCGTATACCGGGTGCCCAACAACCGGATCCGCCTGTATGTGGTGGTCACCAACAAGACCCCTTGGAACGCCTACCGGGGCTTCGGGAAGGACTCGGCCACCTTCCTGATGGAACGGATCATCGACCGTGTCTCCCGGGAGACCGGTATTGATCGGGCCACCGTCCGCTACCGGAACTTCATCCAACCCGACGAGTTCCCCTACTCCCAACCCTCGGGCGCCATGCTCGACAGCGGCGACTACCCGGGATCACTGGACAAGGTTCTCGAGATGATCGGCTGGGACGAGTTCCCCGCCATGCAACGGCGGGCCCGCGAAGAAGGTCGCTACCTGGGGATCGGCCTCAGCCAGGAGTTGACGCCGGAGGGTTGCGCCATGCCGGGCGCCGTCCTGATCTCGGCATACGACGGAGCGACCGTCCGGGTAGCTCCATCGGGCGATGTCACGGTCCTCACCGGCGTCACGTCGCCGGGTTGCGGCAACGAAACGGCTATGGCCCAGATCGCGGCTGAATTCCTTGGTTGCGAGATGGACCGCATCAAGGTTCTTCAAGGCGACACCGAATCCTGTCCGTACGGTTTGGGTAACTTCAGCTCGAGAGCCACGATGTACGGCGGTTCGGCCGTGCAGGCCGCCGCCACGGAACTGCGGGAGAAGATGTTCCGCATCGCCGGAAGGATGCTGGAAACAGCGCCGGAGGACCTCGACGCTGCGAATGGAAGAATATTCGTCCTGGGAGCGGAGAGCCGCAGCGTCGGATTCGACGATGTGGCAAACCAGGTCTATCGCCACACGTTCGGCGAGTATGCGGACGAGGAAGAGCCGGGACTCGAATCCACCCGTTACTTCCGGATGGGCAACGTCTACCACCAGCCGGAGAAGCAGGGGCGCTTCAGCAACTATCCCGCGTGGCCGAGCGGCAGCGCGGCCTGCATCGTCGAAGTAGATCCGGATACAGGAGGGGTGAAGGTGCTGCGATTCTGCCTTGTCGACGACGCCGGCACGGTTATCAATCCATTGCTGGTAACCGCGAACCTGCACGGATCGATCGCCCAGGGCATCGGCGGAACGATGTTCGAGCAGCTGGCCTACGACTCCAACGGCCAACTCCTGACCGCCAACTTGATGGACTACACGATCCCCACGGCCGTCGAACTCCCGAGGTTCGAGGTCGAACACCAGCAGACGCCATCTCCCTTCACACCACTCGGAATGAAAGGAGTAGGCGAGTCCGGTATCGGCGTCTGCCTCAACGCCCTGTGCAGCGCCATCGAGAACGCATTGCCTGAGCTCGACCTGGACATCAACGAGTTGATCCTCACCCCGGGAAGGGTCTGGCATGCCATCAACGAGGCCCGAACACGACAGGGGGCGACATCGTGATTACAAGGGAACTGGAACTCCTCAGACCGGAGACCACCGCCGAGGCCGTCGCAATGCTGGTCGAGAGGGGCGACGACATGACCGTCCTTGCGGGAGGAATGAGCCTCCTACCGATGATGAACCTCGGGATAGTGCAACCGGACGTGGTGATGTCGCTCAACCATGTCAGAGATCTGGCCGCAGTCGAGTACGAAGACGAACTCCGGATCGGGGCCATGGTGCGCCACCGGCAGGTCATGACCGATCCCCTGATCACCGCCCACGCCCCGATGCTCGCCGCCGCGGCCGGCGCCGTCGGGGATGTACAGGTGCGGAACCGGGGTACCATCGCCGGGAGTCTATGTCACGCCGATCCGGCTTGCGACTACTCGCCGGTAGTCGTGATAACAGGCGCCGATGTCGAACTCACCGGCGCCTACGGAACCCGCCGGATCGCTGCGGACGAGTTCCTTATCGACCTGATGTTCACCGCAAGGGAGCCGGACGAGTTGGTAACCGCAATCCTCGTCCCGACCCTTCCGGCCGGCGTCGGTTCCGCATACGTTCGCTTCGCCCGCGTCGAGGGCAGCTTCGCGATAGTCAACGCCGCCGCTCTGGTAGGACCCGACCTGAGTTCGGTCAGAGTCGCCATCGGTGGAGTCGGGCCCACTCCCGTGGTCGTGGACGCGTCCGACGCCTTTGCCGGCGGCGCCGCGCCGGACGCTTACGAAGAGCTGGCCACAAGAGCCTACGAAGCCGCCGAACACGCTTCATCCGACATCCATTCGGATGCCGAGTACCGCCGCCATATGGCGGGCGTTTTTGCAAGACGAGCGGTGCAACAAGCCATCAAGAACATGCCGTCGAGGTGAGCAAGTTATGAAGAGCCGGATCAGCCTGACCGTAAACGGTAAAGCCACCACCGTTGATGTCGATACGCGGACCATCCTGGTCGACATGCTCCGGGACGAGCTACGACTCACCGGCACCCACCTGGGTTGCGCCACCGGCAACTGCGGGGCGTGCACGGTGATCCTCAACGGTGAGACCGTCAAGTCATGCTGCGTGCTGGCCGCCGATGCCCACGGCCAAGACATCCTGACCATCGAGTCGCTGAGTACGGGTCCCCACGATCTGCACCCGATTCAGGAAGCTTTCATCGACAACCAGGGCTTGCAGTGCGGGTTTTGCACGCCGGGGATGATCCTCTCCACCCTCGTTCTGCTCCGAGATAATCCCGATCCGAGCGAAGCCGAGATTCGCCATGGAATAGCCGGCAACCTCTGCCGCTGTACCGGGTACCACTTTATCGTCGATTCGATCGAGGACGCCTCCGCTCGCCTACGTTCGGGGGCCGAGGCATCATGACCGGTCGGTCGCAACCGGATAGAACCTCCCTCCTGAGGGTGTTCAATAAGGAATCCGACGAGGTTCACGGGTTCGCAGACTACCTGTCCAGAGCATTGGCGGCGCCAAAAGCGATGAGGACGAAGGCCCCGGTCGGCGCACCAACACCTTTGTACGGGCTTCTTCGGCGCCTTTCTATCGTTTCGATAGCCCCTGAACATAACCACGCAGAACGGTCGCGGTGAACGTGACGAAGTACCGGCATCCACCGGCAAGCGAGAAGGAACAGGAGAACAAGATTCAATGAGCAACTTCGACCTGGTAATCCATGGAGGCACCCTGGTATTCGCCGACGAGGCGGCCCCGGGTGATATCGGCGTCAGCGATGGGAAGATCGCGGCCATCGCTGCGCCCGGCATGCTCCGCAACGGCGGCCGTACGATCGACGCCACCGACCTGCATGTGTTTCCGGGAGCTATCGACCCCCACGTTCACCTCCAAACCTTCCAGAGCCCCTTCGACGTCAACGTCAAGACCGAAACCCGCAATGCCGCCATCGGGGGATGCACGACCATGATCCCGACCCTCCTCAACCGGGAGGATGCGTCGGTATCGTTCCTCGACTACTACCCATGGGCGCTGGAAGCCGTGCAACGTGACTCCGTGATCGATGCCGGGTTCAGCGCCGTCATCGGGACCGACCAGCAGATCGAGGAGCTGCCGGCGATGGCTTACGACTGCGGCATCACCTCATACAAGTTCTACATGGCCTACACGCAGGACGAGGCGTCGGTGTTCGGAATCCTGGCGGTGGACGACGCCCAATTCCTCGCCGGACTCCGCCAGGTGGCGGCTATCGGCAAGCCGGCTATCGCCATGGTGCATGCGGAGAACATGTCCATCATCCATAACCTCAAGGCCAAGTACATCGCGGCCGGACGCGACGATCTCAAGGCATGGACCGACGCCCGCCCCGACATTGCCGAGGAGGAGGCGACCCGTCGGGCGATCTGGTACACCAAGGAGACAGATTCCCAGCTCTACATCGTCCACATGACCATCGGTCGGGGAGTCGACTGGGTCCGCCAGGCGAAGGCCGAAGGCGTTGACGTGATCGCGGAGACGTGCCCGCATTATCTGGTGCTCACGAAGTACGACAACGACAAGGTCGGCAGCCTGGCCAAGGTAAACCCGCCGCTGCGCGACGCCGAAAGCCAGGAGAAGCTCTGGGAAGGTCTCCGTGACGGGACCGTTACGTGTGTCGGCTCCGACCACTCGACCGTGGTCGCCAAGCCGGATAAGGTGAAGCAGAGCATATGGGACGCAGTGCCCGGCTTCCCCGGCATGGGAATGCTGTTGCCCGTCATGCTGAGCGAGGGTTATCACAAGGGCCGGATCTCGTTGCCGGATGTCTCTCGGATCCTGGGCCTCCAGAACGCCCAGGTGTGGGGGGTCTACCCCAAGAAGGGCGTACTCCGTGTCGGCTCCGACGCCGACTTCGCCATCGTGGACCTTGACCGGGAGCGGGTGGTGACACCTGAATACATGCAGTCGGCGGCCGACTGGGGTCTCTACGACGGTTGGAACCTGAAGGGTTGGCCCACGCAGACAATCGTCAGGGGCAATGTGGTCATGGACTCGGGCGAGATCGTCGGGGATCCGTCATTCGGTCAGTACATTCCGAGGTATCCCTACGACAAGGAAAGCTGATGGCAGGCGACATCCACCGGATGCCGGACACGGTGGATAGTCGCTCGGGAGGGACCGGTTGAAGGTCAAATGATGAGGCAGGACACCGGTCCCTCCAACGGTTCAAGATCGATTCACCGCCGGTTCGCCGGAATCCGTGACGTTGAGGACCGGCTGGCCGGCCACGGCTACCTGGCCGACCGTGGCTTGGCGACCGCCCTGTTCCTGGCAACCTCCCTCGATCTGCCTCTGCTGCTCGAAGGTGAGGTGGGGGTGGGCAAGACAGAAGTGGCCCGAGCCGTCGCCCTAGCCCTGGATCGGCGGGTCGTCCGGCTCCAATGCTACGAGGGTATCGATTCGAACCAGGCGCTGTATGAATGGGACTACCCTCGCCAACTCCTATACCTACGCGCGGTGGGTGATTCCCGGAACGACAAGGAGAACGTAGTCGATGATCTGTACGGACCGCGGTTCCTCCATGAACGTCCCCTGTTGGAGGCGATCAGGGACGGATCCGGTACGGTGCTGCTCATCGACGAGATAGACCGGGCGGACGACGAGTTCGAGGCGTTCCTTCTAGAGGTCCTCTCCGATTTCCAGATCTCCATTCCGGAGATCGGCGTCATCCGAGCCGACGAGCCTCCCATCGTGGTGCTGACAACCAATCGGACACGCGAGCTGCACGATGCGCTGAAGAGACGCTGCTTGTATCACTGGATCGACTACCCCGACCTTGATCGGGAGATTGCGATCGTTCGCTCCCGCGTGCCGGAACTCGCCGGAGACCTCACGCAACAGATCGTGGAAGCGGTCCATCGTTTCCGGCGCCGTGACCTGATCAAGCTTCCGGGAATCGCCGAAACCATCAACTGGGCGCTCACGCTGGACCTGCTCGGGGTGGACCGGCTCGAGCCCGACTCGGTAGATCCAACGCTCGGCGCCTTGCTCAAGGAAAGAGAGGACCTGGACCGGGTAAGGCCTGTCCTCCACGAGATACTCGATTGATCACGGTCGAAGATGATCCGGCCGGGACCCTGGTCTGCTTCGGCCAGGTACTTCGAGCGCGGGGCGTAAACGTAAGCCCAGCCGAGATCGTGACCTTCGGTAGGGCGGTGTCGGTCCTCGGCGTACACGATCTCGATGATCTCTACTGGTCGGGGCGAGCCTGCCTTATCTCTTGTCATACCGACATCCCGGCTTACAACGCCGCCTTCGACTCGTTCTTCCTCGGATCGCGCTTGGAGCTTCCGGCCGATCCCGTAGAGGAAGAGGATCCGGACTCCCCACCCAGCGAAGGGACTACCTCCGAGTTGACCGAGGAACGGTCTTCACTGGTCGACTCCCGATCCGGCCAGGCAGGTACGGAGATGACCGAGCAACCACAGCACCCCGATCCGGGCGCGGTAGCGTCACTCTACGAAACGCTACGGCATCGTTCTTTCTCGAAGTGGACCGACGACGAGAAGAAGGCCCTCGGGCTACTCATCGCCCGGATCGAGATTCACGTCCCGCGCCGTTGCACCAGGCGACTCCGACCGGCGCCGACCGGGACCCGGCTTGACATGCGGATGACCGTCCGGAGAGCGCTGCGGAACGACGGTGAGGTTTTGCAGAGATCGTGGCGTCGACGAGTACATGTTCCGCGAAAACTGTTGCTGCTGATAGACGTCTCCGGATCGATGTCCACCCAGTCCAGAGCCATGCTCCATCTGGCCTACGGACTCGTGGCCGGGGCTTTGAGGACCGAGGTGTTCTGCTTCGGCACGAGGCTTACCCGAACCACCGACTTCCTGGCGGGACGCGACCCCGACCTGGCTGTAGAACGAGCCTCGGCAGGGGTAATCGACTGGGCGGGTGGTACCAGGATCGGAGAATCTCTGATGTCACTGCTCAAGGATCCCATCGCTCTGCGACATCTCAGAGGGTCGGTGATTCTGGTCGCGTCAGACGGCCTCGAGACGGGGGATCCCGATCTTATGGAAAGCCAAGTCGCCCGCCTGTCCCGTCTCGCGTATTCCGTCGTGTGGATGAGCCCGCTGAAGGCGGACCCCGCCTATCGTCCACTGACCCGAGGGATGCGGCTGGCGTTTCCTTACCTCGATCACCTCGTCGCCGCGGACTCGCTGGGCGACCTTGAGGCAGTCACACAACTTCTCCCGAGGCTCGTCGCGGGCGTCCGCTCTCCATAGAGAACGAGCAACCGCCGGCCTACCCTAAACAGGCCATATGGAAGCACTCGAATGTATGTCTCCCCACCATCGGCCGATCACTCCGAGAGTTGTTCAGGTCAACGACATCGCCAACATCCACCCAGCAAGAGGTCACTTTGCCACGTCGTAGCCGAGGTTCGACAACCAGTCGCGGGTAGCTCGATGCACGAAGCGGACCCTGCCCCGTCCGGCCGACTCGATCAATCCGGCGGTGATCAGGCGTCGCCGGTAATGCTGAGCGTAGTTGGGTGAACGATCCATCCGGTCGGCTAGTTCCCCGATGTTCGACGTATCGGCGTCGAGAGCCATGGCGGCGAGGAAGGAGCGGTCCATAGCCGACAGACCCGACCAGACCGGCTTGACGATCTGGTCGAGTTCCACCAGGTCGGCTTCCCGGGTCGCTTCCCGAACGTGCTCGATCTCGATCCGGGGCGCCTGACGATCCTCGAAGGCTGCTTGCCAGCTGTGGTATCCGAGCAACTGGATGGTGAAAGGATGTCCCGCCGATGCCTTCACCATTACGTCCAGGGCCTCGTCCACCACCTCTCGTCCTGCGTCCATGATCGGCCGGAGGAGGGCTATCCTGGCGGCGGACGGATCCAAGGGCTGGAGTGGCGCCCGAGCGCATCGCTGGAAGAAGGTCATACCGCGGTCGTTGAGAATGGTCGACTCGATCTCCGGCAGAGCGGCGCCTACGAACGCCATGGGTAACAACTCACGTCTGGTGATGTGTTGTACTGCGATCGCCAACTCTCGGGCGTCGGAAAGGCGGAGACCATGGAGTTCGTCAACAGTGAGGAGCAATCCGACGCGGGCGTCGGCCAACCGTTTGGCCAATATGGTAAGAATATCGCGTAGGTCGTGTGGCGCCGTGTAGTCGGCGCCGGAACCCTCCCCCCACGAAACCCCGACTCCGAAGGCCTGCACCGCCGAGATCCGCCTGGTCGGCCCACCATCCATATCATCTTCTCGCAAGAGTTGGAGACCGGCGGAGGTGATGTGTTGGATAAGCTGAGAAACCGGAGCAGACACCGAGATCACCCGCCAGCCGTGAGAGTACGCGAGGTCCTCAGCCTCGTTCAACAACACCGTCTTCCCTGAACCTCGTGAACCTGTGATCAGCAATGTGAAGTCGGGGTGGCGGGGCCCTTCTGAAAGGGCTCGGGCGAGCCGACTCACTTCCCGGTCCCGCCCGGCAAGGAGGGGAGGTGAGGTACCAAACGTGGGTAGGAAGGGGTTTCCAGTCGGCAAGGGAGGAACACCAACCCCTTGCCTGTTGTTCGGATCCAGCCGCGCTAATCCTTTGTTCTCACTTCCTCTCACTTTCTCACTTCCTCTCACTTTCTCACTTCCTCTCACTTTCTCACTTCCTCTCACTTTCTCACTTCCTCTCACTATAGGCCGAAGAAAGAGGCGAGAGAACAGGTCAATCAGCTAGCAGCCGGAGAACCATCGCGAAGTAGGCGCTTAGGAGGGAGCTGAAAAAGACGGGACGGGTTGGCCCTCCATCCGCTGAGTATCTGGTCTATGACATGACCATCCCAACGTAGGCGTTCACGGTGTGATACCCACCACATCGCCACAGCCCGTTTACGAGTTCTATATGGGACTTCCAACCCAGGAATCGACGATCTGGGCGCGGCATGTCCTCATCTAGCAACGCCGAGGCCCGGAAAAAACCCCGACCGCCTTAGCCGTAAACCAGTTATGCCCTCGACCAGTAAGGGCAACTCTGCTAGCCCCGATTTTTCATGCAGGGGTTTGAATGGGTAACCGAGAGAGATGCTAGGAACCCCTGACCTGGGAGGATGGCCGCTTGGTGGGCTTGACGTGGCCTTTTTGAGTTCGGTGTGTCCGGGGCATGAAGAATTGGGGCTAGAGCAATTCAGGAGTCGGTCCACACCTTCCGGAACAGATCGATCCAGTTGCGCCCGAGGATGCCCTCGATGGCTTCGGTCGGATAGCCCCGCATGACCATCTCCGCCCTGATATTGGGAATCTCCACGGGAGAAGTGAGGTCTAGAAGACGAGGATCGGAATCCGGTGGGTAATCCTCGACGCTCCAACCACCCGACCCGATCATCTTGGCCATGAACTCGGGGTTGGATTCGCAGAAGTCGAGACCCAGACCCACCTGTTCCGGTCCGATCATATCCACGAGATAGTCGATGTGGTCCACGAGGTCCGCCACCGTCCCACCTTTGCCGCCCTGCTTTACCAGGGGAGGGAAGGTGACCACCCCGACCAGACCACCCAGGTCGGCCACCGCTCGGATCTGCTCATCATCGATGTTGCGACGATGCGGGCAGACCGCGCTCGGGTTGGAATGGGAGAAAACCGGCGGCGCCGTGGTTACCCGCATGGCGTCAAAGGTGGTCCTCCGTCCGGTATGGGAAAGGTCCACTACGATTCCCAAATGGTTCATCTCTTCGATCGCCCGACGGCCGAAGGAAGTGAGCGGACCATCGGCGTCGCTGAGGCAACCGTCTCCCAACAGGTTGGCGAAGTTATAGGTGAGCTGGACCATGCGTAGCCCTAAGTCGTAGAAACGCCGGTAGTTCGCAAGGTCCTCACCCATAGGGGCGGCGTTCTGAAAGTGGATGATCACACCCAGTTTTCCGGGGTCGGGGAACCGGTCGAAATCGGAGGATCGGGTAACGGCCCTTAACCCGGCATCCTCGTCGGTCCAACGTACCCACTGCTCGAGTAACCGTTGCGTCTCTTCCGGACTCTCCCAGTTTGCCACTGTGGGCACTGCAATATCGACTCCCCCTTCACGATACAGATCCCATGCTTCGGGATCGGTCATCAAGGGACAGACTGCGTCTACAACGGTCATATGATGTCGTCCACCTCCGTAACGGCGAGGGTATAGCACTCTCGGTGGTGTCAATCATAGAACCTACAACCATCATCCTTTAACCCCGATTTTTCATGCAGGGGTTTGAATGGGTAGCCGAGAGAGATGAAATGAACTCTCTTACCTGGGAAAATAGCCGCTTGACGGGCTTGACGTGGCCTTTTCGAGGTCGGTGTGACGGGGGCATGAAGAATTGGGGTTAGGCGCTAATCCAGACTCCCTATGTACGGGTAAGCCGTGGTCAGGAGCGTGGTAACGTCCAATTGGCCCGCCTGGTGACCAAGAACCCCCATATCAGCGGGCCGTGACCCACCCCGCCTCGTCTTTTGGCATGCTAATGAGAGGAAGTGGAGGCTGTCAGAGGTCGGGCAGGTCCACCTTGTGGGTCAGAACAACGTGGCTGGAACCTTGGGGACCTATCACGAAGGGGGTTACCAGGCGGACCTGCTCGAACAGGCAGATATCCTCCTTCTCGGCCTCGCAATAGACCAGCGAAATATCACCGACCAGCGTACCCTCTCCCTCAGTGAGATAGACATCAAGAGCAAGTGGAAACCTAGGTTCGAGCACCGAACCCGAAGCGTCGGGCGCCACCGTCATGCCGTCTCCCTCCACCATCCACACGAAACGGCTGGGAGCATCCGGATTCACCTTGTAACCGGATGGAAGCTCCACCTCCAGGCTGATCACCCCCGCCCCCTTCCCCAAGCGTAGGGCCGGGTGCTCCACCACGGTTCCCGCGTAGGCGGCGCTTTCGGGACCGGGTAGGAAAGCATCCATCCCCGAAGGAACCAGGGTCGACACCACCCCCGTTTCGGCATCGATCACCCGGACCGAATGGTTGTTGGTGTCCGCCACATACAGGGTTGAACCCAAGACGTCGATCCCGCCCGGTTCGTAGAACAGGGGATCCTCCCCATCTCGCCATCCGGGTGTATCTCCCCAGAGAGTGGAAACCGCCCCGCTCTCCATATCGACAGCCCTGATCCGGGAGTTGTAGGTGTCGGCTACATAGAGGGTGTCCCCGGCCGCCGCCACCCCCAACGGATGTTGGAAACGCGCCTCGGTACCCACCCCGTCGAGGTCGCCGAACGTGAACAGGTCGGTGTCACTACCTGCCAATACCCCCACCGCCCGGTCCGTAGACACCGTATCCACCCACCGAACCGAACTGCTCTCCGAATCGGCGAAGAACAATCGCCCATCCGGGCCGAGAGCCAGTCCGCTCGGCTGCGCCAGTGTCGCCTCGGCGCCTGGACCGTTACTCGTACCCTCTCCTCCGCTACCCGCATAGGGTCCCACCCGGCCGGTGACGGGATCGAACGACCAGAGCTGATGGGTACCGGCCATGGCTATGTAGAGCAGGTTGGTGTCCGGATCCAACTCCAGATCCCAGGGTGAAGCCAAGGGGGTAGCCGGCCCATCACCCGTTCGGGGCGGCCAAGCCCGCTCACCGGTACCGGCCACCGTGGTGACCTCGCCGGTCTCCAGGTCAACCGCCCGCAAAGCGTGATTTCCCGTATCCGCTATATAAAGTGTCATACCGTCCGACGACAGGGCGGTTCCCTGCGGGTCGCGGAAGGTAGCCTCGATTGCCGGCCCGTCCGAGAAGCCCTCCAATCCGGACCCGTATACGGCCTCAACCATACCCTCCAGGTCCGTCTGGACTATCCGATGATGGTTGGTGTCGGAAATGAACAACCTGCCGGAGGGATCGGCCATGACCTTGCCCGGGAAGGAGAGCACTGTCTCGGGGAGGCCTTGCCTCTCCAGACGCAGCCCGAGCGGTGTCCGGTCGATGGAATCTCCGAACTCCAAGACCAGGTCGCTCAGCACCGGCTTCATCACCTCGTAGACACCCTCGCCACTGAAGAACCCCACCACACCTCCGGCGGGATCGATAACGTAGGTGGTCGGCCAGGCACGTACGCGATAGGAACGCCATATCTCGAACCCGGCGTCGTTGACCACCGGATGATGCACCCCGTAACGCAACACCACCCGGCGGATGTTGTCGGTCCCCGACTCTTGATCGAACTTGGCGGAATGGACACCGATCACGACGAGTTCCTCCGCGAACTCCTCTTCCAGGCGTTCCAGATCAGGAATGATATGGATGCAGTTGATACATCCGTAGGTCCAGAAGTCGAGCATCACGATCTTGCCCCGCAGAGACTGGAGCGAAAGTGGATATGCGGTGTTGAGCCAGTCCAGTCCGGGCGGGAACTCGGGCGCCGGGATACGCGTGGTCGGCGACTTGCCGGCGGCGGCCTCATCGACCGGCGCCTCTGTCCGGGACACTCCTACGGAGTCGGGTTGCTCTTCGGTTGCCGAAACCGGTCGGGTCGCCGGAACGTCGTCCAGGGTGGACACCCTCTCCGCTTCGAGAGAAGATTCGACCAGGTCAAGGGTTGTGTCGATCTCCCCGTCAGTGGAATCGCTTCCCGGCGCCGAAGCGAGTTCAACCTGGTCAGTCGTTCCTTGCTGGTCGGTGTTGCCGCCGCATCCCAGAATGGTGATCATGACCATCAGAATTGCCGACGCCGACCCGAACGGCGTCAGACGGGTTCCGCCCCCGATCCGCGGAAGTCGCCAACCGGATAAGGGACCCGGTGGTCGGACCCTCCTCACACGGGTAACGTCAGCCCTTTTGAGACGCCGCGTAATAGGGATTCTCACCGCTCTGGTGGTCGGTTACGTCGACGATCTCCACAATCTCGGGCAGGGTGTCCCGTAGGATGCGCTCTATCCCCTGGCGCAGTGTCATAGCCGCCATACCGCAACCCTGGCACCCTCCTCCTAACTGGAGATACACCACTCCGTTCTCCTCGCCGACCAGACGAGCATGTCCACCGTGAGCCGCAATCGCCGGATTGACCTGTTGATCCAGCACCTGGGCGACCTTCTCGGCGAGCGGTCCTGACAGATCACCCTCGGGAGCGTCGGGAATGTGCGGAGTAGGGCTGTTGGGATTGTCGATCGCCAAGCCCGGCGCCATCGGGTTCGAGGACATGGCAAGCCGGGCCCCGGTCATGTTGGCGGTGTCGGCGGAAGGAATAATAACCCTAAGGTCGCCATGGAGCTCCACATGATCCGTGCCGCCGATCTCGCCCATCGGCACGAAGGACAGTGAATAACCGAACTGCGTATCCTGCAACCCGGTGATCTCGATAAGGAGACCGTATTCGTCGTCACCCGGCTCCTGGTCACGAATCTCGACTATCTTTTCCAGCGCCTCGGCGCTGAAGCTCATAAGTGCCCCGTTGCTCATAATCATCACTCTAGTCGTAGGGCTCGCTAAGGAAATCGTTCGACCATGATTAACCCCATGGACGACCCACCCGTAATAAGTCTGGTAGCTCCGGCGGAGGCCTACCGGGTTGACGATTGGCTCCGGACCGCGGGCCGTCTGGGCATCAGGGTGGCGGTGGCCACCGAAGCCCACCACTCGCTGGCCGAGGACATGGGCGCCACCATCATTCCGGTCGATTTCGATGATCCCGAAGATTCCGCTCTGAGAATTGCCGCATCGAACCTACCGATCCGGGCGGTCATCCCCATTGATGATCGCGGGGTACCGATGGCGGCTAGGGCAGCCGGAATACGAGGGCTCCCCCACAACAGCGTGGAGGCGGCGGAGGCAACCCGGAACAAAGGAGTGATGCGACGCCTCCTGCGGGAGGTTGTCGACCAGCCGCCGTTTGTTGTACTCGATGCCGATCCACCCGGTCGAGAGGCTCATACGGTCGGTTTACCGGCGGTGGTCAAGCCGGTTGGACTGTCCGGCTCGGTGGGGGTCATCCGGGTTGAGGATCCGGCCATGATGGACGAAACCGTGGACCGGGTACGGAAGATCGCTATGGATCGGGGCGCGTCCTCGGCGGATCCGATACTGGTGGAACGCTACGTCCCGGGAGACGAGGTGGCGGTGGAGGGGATGGTCACCGACGACGTCTGGGAAACGCTCGCCGTCTTCGACAAACCCGATCCTCTGGAAGGTCCATATTTTCCGGAGACCCATTACGTCACTCCCTCCCGGCTGCCCAAGCCGGTCCTCGAACGGGTAGACGAGACCTGCGCCAGAGCCGCGCACGCCCTAGGCGTCGTCCGAGGGCCGGCCCATGCCGAACTCCGCGTTGACGGGGACCGGGTGGCGCTGCTGGAGATGGCCTCCCGCCCTATCGGTGGCCTATGCGGTCGATCCCTACGGTTCGGCCTGTCCGACACCCCGCTCGAGGAACTGCTGCTCCGCAATGCCCTGGGAATCAAGGTCAGGGGTACGCGCCTCTCCCCCGGAGCGGCGGGGGTTTCGATGATCCCGGTACCCGAAGAAGGCGCCTTCCTGGGTATCGAAGGGATCGAAGACGCGCTGGAGGTCGAGTATGTAACCGACATCGAAGTAAACCGCATCGCCGGGCGACATGTAGCCCCCTTGCCGGACGAATCGACCTACCTCGGATTCGTCTTCGCCAGGGCGCCCACATCCGAAACTGTCACAGCAGCCTTGCGCGCCGCTTCGCGACTGCTGAGGGTCAGGATTAAATAGTCTCGAAGAGTGGCCTCATCGGCGAGAATGCCGGGCTTGGCAGATGTGTACCTTCTGCCACCTGAACTGCATCCCAAACCACCAGGAGCACCAACAGCAGGCGCCGGACCCTGTGCGACACCCCGGTGGGGCCACCGTCCTATAGGCGCCGGAGTACGAGCATCCATGTGAGGATTCCTGATAGCAGGATGAGGACCAGCGATGTTATACCGACCTCTGCAAAGAACCCGTCCTCCGCTGCGTTCCAGATCCTGGTGGCAAGGGTCTCGAAGCCGGTAGGAGCGAGCAGCAATGTAGCCGGTAGTTCCTTGAGGGTTGAGAGGAGGACCAATCCTCCTCCGGTTATCAGGCCCGGCAGTACCAAGGGAAGATCAACGGTAAGTAGACGACGAGCGGTAGTAACCCCGAGAGTACGGGCTGCGTCGTCATAGGTGGAGGGCACATCGCTGATCGCGACCCGCGAGGCTCTCATCGACTGGGCGCCGAAGTGGAGAATGTAGGCCAGCACCAGAAGGGGGAAGGTCTGGTACAGAGCGGCGAGGGGACCGGGCGCTTGGGTAACCCAAAAGACGGTAGCCAAGGCCACCACCAACCCCGGCAAGGCAAAGACGGAGGTCACGGCGGCGGCGGCCGAGTCGGATAGCCGGCTCGGACGTCTGGCGGCCGCGTACGCCACCGGTAACGTGACGGCCACTGCGCACACGCCGGCGGTGACCGATGCCAAGGCTGAGTTGACTATGGGGCGAATGAGGAAACCGAGGCTGTCTCCGATTCCCGAATAACCGACCCCGACCGTGGTCGAGCCTCGGATGACCCAGACCAAGAACACGGCTACCGGGGCAAGAAGGGCGATCCCGACCACGACGAATGCCAGAGCGGCGGCCGGAACCTTCCAATGACGTAACCGGTACTGTATCTGCCGCCTGCCGATCCCTTCCCCGGGTTTGCGGCCCGGGGTGGCGGCGCGCTCTACCCCGGCCACGATCAACGCCAGAGCGGCCAGCACCAACCCGAGGGTCAAGGAGGCGGCTCGGTCGAACAGCCGAGCCGAAAAGATGGCGCGGGTTATCGTGTCGTAACGCATGAGAGCCACGGCCCCGAAGTCGCTGAGTCCGTATAGGAAGACCAACATTCCTCCCGCGGCCACCGAATCGCGGATGTTGGGGAGGACAATCCGGATCAGCGTACGCCGCGGGCGGCTACCCAAGAGGCGAGCGGCTTCTTCCATCGTTGGAACCGTGGTGGACAGACGAGCCAGAACGGGAAGGTAGACATAAGGGTAGCTAAGGGCGGTAAGGACGATGAGCGCTCCCCAGAATCCCTCGATCCTGGGAAGGAAAGGCACGAGTCCTCCCCCACCGAAGGCGGAAAGAAGGGCGGTTGCACCCACAAAGGAAGGAATAACCAGGGGCAGGGGCAGCACTATCCGCCAGAACCGTTTGGCCGCCAAGTTTGTCCGGGCTACCAGCCAGGCCAGGGTGGTTCCGAGCACCGTACACGAGACCGCCGCGGCAGTAGCGATCAATAACGAGTTACGCAGCGGTCGCAGGGTTCGCTCGCTGGTTACGGTCACCCAGAAATCCCCTCCGAGACCCAGAGTTCCCCACATCAGGTAACCTATCGGGAACAGGAAGATGAGGGCCGACAGGGCGACCACTGCGGAAAATCCGCCGCGCCGACCCGTTCGTCTAGATACGGACGAAGCTGCTACGTCACGAGGACTCGAGCCCACTTTCATCGATCAGTTCCTTCGTCCGCTCCAGCCCGCCCCCGAGCCGATCGAAATCGTAGGTGGCCATGCCGATGCTCGACAAAGGGGGCAACATGGAGGATGGGGCAATACCGGCGGCCAAGGGAAACTCGAAGGTCTTCTCACTATAGAAACGTTGCGCCTCGTCGCCGAGCATGAACTCGACCAATTGGTCGGCGAGTTCGGGTACATCGCTGGTGGAGAGTACACCCATGGCGGTCACGATGATCAGGGAACCGATATCGTCGTCAGGAAAGTAGTAGTTTTCCGACGCGACGCCGGGGTCTTCGGCTTTTGCCCTGAAGTTGTAATAGTGGTTCACAAGACCCATCGGTACGTCGCCCCGCCCCACCGCTTGAACGATCGAAGTGTTGTTGGCATAGGTACGGGCGTCGTTGGCAGCCAATCCCTCAAGCCAAGCCGAGGTTTCACCGTCACCGTGGGCTACCCTCATGGCTGTTACGAAGTCCTGGAAGGAACCGTTCGTCGGCGCCACCGCTACCCGGTCCCGGAAGCGCTCTTCGGTCAGTTGGAAAACGGATGCCGGCAACTCGGAGGGGTCCACGAGATCACGGTTGTATACGATCACCCGCACCCGCCCGGATATACCTACCCAAAGGCCGCCGGCATGGCGAAACTCGCCGGGTACCAAGCCGAGGATCTCGCCGTTGATCGGTCGCAGCTTGCCTTGTGCAGCCAGGAACCCTATCGCCCCCGGACTCTGAGAAATAAAGATATCGGCCGGGCTCCGGTCACCTTCCTGATCGATCAGCAGGGCAAGGTCGGCCGACTGCCCGTAACGGACTTCGATGTCGATGCCGGCGCTCTCGGCGAAATCCTCAAGGAGGGGTCCGATCAAATTAGAGGTACGACCCGAGTAGACCGTTATCACATCTTCGGAACCTCCGCATGAACCTGCAACCAGACCGATAAGCACCAACACCCCAACCGCCTTAAACCGATTCAAGCCGGTACCCCTTACCTCGACTGCAAAAAAATCGTACAAATACTGTCGGGAGATTGTCAAGGTGGCCGAATACTATATATTCGGTCACCCTTATATTACCTTTCCGGTGTTCCGATGCCTGCAGTGTGTCAACGAAGGCCAATTCCCGAACAGACAGGAGCTGGTTTGAAGGACGGCGGGTAGCCTGGTTGGCGACTGCCGAGGAGACACGGCGATGCGGAGATCGAAGAACACCGACTGTCAAGTCCATGGCAATCGAGAACCACCGAGAGGGCCCGTTCGCTTACCGGCTACTGATCCCGATTTTTTATGCAATGGTTTGAATGGGTAACCGAGAGATACAATGAACTCTCTGGCCTGGGAAGATAGCTGATGGCGGCCTCACGTCGGAGCGTGACCTTCACCCGCAGGGTGAACGCGGGAACGCCCCATGATGCTGCGCTTGACGTGGTCTTTTTTTTTTGAGTCCGGTGTGTGTCTGGGGCATGAAGAAGAATCAAGGTTAAATGAGCCCGGAGGGAGTTGAGACTCACCTCGAGAAAGCCCATGGGGTACAGTCGGATGATGGTTCACCGTATACCCGATAGATTCCGTTTGAGGGTCGCCCGTATCGCCCTACTGGCGACCGGCGCGCTCCTGCCCGCGGCGTGCTCGACGGCCAACGAGGTGGTGTTCGACGGAACCCCCGCACCTCCATCAAGCAACCAATCACCCTCGGTAGCCGACGCCTTGCCTACCGATGCTCGCGAGGCCGACATAACCACCGTTACCACCGCCCCGATCACCACACTCACCACACCGGCCACCACCGTAACCACCGTAACCACCGTGGCGGGCCAGGTAACGAATCCCACCCTCGCATTGTCGGAACGACCCGTCGAGGTTCTCCCCGGGCAGATCGTCGTGAATGATGTCGCCACCAGCTCGGTCACCATCCTCGGTCCGCGGCCGGGACAGGTGGAACCCTTTGTCGCACTCGGGGAAAGCCTTCAACAGCCCACCTGGTCCCCCGACGGCGAGCAGGTGGCATGGTCCGGCGCCGGCGGACCGGATGGATACTCGGTGATGGTCCGATCAAGTGACGGCGGCGAAACCAACCGGTATTCCACTCCGTTCGCGGTCTTCTACATGCAGTGGAGACCGGACGGAAGAGCCATCGCGTTGCTCGGCGCGTCCGAACCCGGTCAGGTCGGTCTCGCAGTACTGGACCTCGACGGCGAGACGGTCACCTCACTCAATTCCTCGTCCTCCTATTACTTCCACTGGTCACCTCAGGGAACGGACCTGGTCACCCATCTCGGCGGAACCCGTCTCGAGCAACTCGATTCCCTGACCGGCGACTCGTTCCTTTTCGAGGTCCTTGATCCTGTCAACTCGGCCTTCCAGGCCCCTTCGTGGATGCCCGACGGCGAGAGCATCCTGTATGTCAAGCCGGCAGGCGCCGATTCCGTAGGAGCGCAGGATGAACTGGTTCGGTACTCCATCGACACCGGTAAGATCGAGGTGCTAGCCGAGGGCGCCGGTTTCTTCACCTTTGCACCGTCACCCGACGGTAGAACCGTCGCCTATTCCGTCCGCAACCTCGATGGGATAACAACGATGGAAGTGGTCGATCTGGAGTCCGGCGGTCGGGAAGAGATCAAAGCCCCTTCCACGTTGGCTTGGCAGTGGAGTCCGGACAGTCGCAAGATATTGTTGCTGGGCGTGGGTGACCAGGCCATGTCGGTGGGCGTATACGAGGCGGGCCGGATTTCCTTCTATCAGGAGATCATTCCCACCAGTACCTTCCTGCAGAACTACCTCTATTTCTGGAGCCAGTACGACCTGAGCCACAGCCTGTGGGCGCCGGATAGCTCGGCCTTCGTTTTCCCGGCGATTGACGGCCGTGTTGAAGCCGTGTTCTTGCAGTACCTGGACGACGATTTACCCGTGTTGTTGGGTCCGGGATCGATGGCCATATTCTCGCCGGCGGCATCCGATCTCTGAGGGTGTTGCCGATGGCTACCGGCCGTTCGGGCGGCCGCGGTGATCCGGATATAACCTTCGTGAAGGCGTTGGGGGATTCTTCGATCAAGATATCTACCCGAATGGCATCTGAACAAGGGCGCCTTCGGGCCGGAATCGCAGGAAAGACACCATGACGGTGGCCCATGTCTTTGCGGGCGGTGAGTCGGTCTCCCCAAGACGGATTCACGAACAAGGACCGGCCGACTTGGTATTGGCCGCCGACTCGGGCGCCGAGAACGCCGTCTCGGCCGGAGTGGCCGTGGACATGCTGGTCGGCGATCTCGACTCCATCACCTCCGAGACCCTGAAGAAGGTTCTCGCCGAGGGGACGCGGATCGAAGTCCATAGCCCTGACAAGGACGCCACCGATCTGGAACTAACCCTCGCCGCGGCGGTCCGTCTGGGCGCCGACGAAATCGTGGTCATCGGAGGCGGCGGTGGGCGGCTCGACCACCTGCTGGGAAACCTGGCCGCTCTCACCAGCCGGACGCTTCGCGATATCCCGGTCCGCTGGGAACTGGAACGGCAAACCGCCTATGTGGTTCATCACCGGCGCACTGTCCCGACCAGACCCGGTACTACCTTCAGCGTGGTCCCGGTCGGCGGGGATCTAACCGGCGTCATGCTGACCGGATCGAAGTGGGAACTGGACAACGCCGGAGTAGAAGCAGGTTCCACACTCGGGATCAGCAACATAGCCACCGGAGACGAGGTCCGTATCGAGATGCATGGCGGAGTCGCCCTGGTGGTATGCGTCCTGGAAGAGTAGGAAGGTGCTGAAAGACTAGGATGGGTTGACCCGCGATGCCTTGACATGGGTGTTGGGTTGGTAACTGTCGAGCCGGTTTTTAACCCCGATTTTTCATGCAGGGGTTTGGATGGGTAACCGAGCGAGACGCAAAGAACTCTCTGACCTGGGACGATAGCTGTTTGGTGGCCTCTACGGCCGGGGTATCACCTTTCACCCGAAGGTGAACGCCGGGACGCCCCGTGAAAGTGGACTTGACATGGCCTTTTCAGGTTCGGTGTGTCCGGAGCATGAAGAATCCGGGTTAATACCTCCCAGTGTCCTGAATCTCTAGAAGCCCCATCTTTTATACAGGGGATAAAAGAAATCGGGGTTAATTAACCGTAAGTACCGGCGGTCCGTTTCCGACGTCGACCCGGACCGCGTGAAGGGATCAAATCTCGTTCGGGACAGCCCCGCCTGGGGTATGGGAGGACGCGTCCTCAGCAAAGGTGGAGGAGGGCCCGTCAGGAAGGCGTCTACCCGCGGCGATTTTCGCGGTCTCCTCGTGACTCAGGACACTATACCCCTGGGTCAGGAATCGTATACCTCAGGATTGGCGCAGTAGGGCATCCGCTTCCCGGAAAGGGCGGCGGTAAGGTTCTCCGCCGCTCGCTCGGCCATGAGTATCCGAGTCCGGACCGTGGCGCTGCCGATGTGAGGCACTATGAAACAGTTCGGTAGGGTAACCAGCGGATGGTCCGAAGGTATGGGCTCAGGGTCGGTCACGTCCAGCCCGGCCGAAGCGATCCACCTCTCGGTAAGCGCCCTTACCAGCGCATCGGTATCTACGACCTGGCCGCGGGAGGCGTTCACCAGGGTTGCGGTGGGCTTCATCAGGGCGAGGGCGTGCTCGTCGATCAGGCGGTAGGTATCGGGATTGAGACTGGTGAGCACCACCACATGGTCAGCCTCCGCCAGCAGGCGCCGGAACGAACGGAACCCTACCCCTAGTTCAGACTCCGCCGATTCGTCGCGGGTCGGCTTGGTATACAGCACCTTCATCCTGAAACCGGCCGCCCGCCGCGCCACCGCCCTACCTATCCGCCCCAGACCCACGACACCGAGAGTGGAACCGTGAATATCCCGACCGACCAAGGCCAGCGGATCCCATTCCCCCCAGCGACCACCCACCACATCTTCCATACCCTGACGGAACCGCCTAGCCGCCGCGATGAGCAAGCCGAACGCCGTATCGGCGGTGGTCTCGGTAAGGACGTCGGGGGTATGGCCCACCGGTATCCCTCTGGCGGTGCAGGCGGCGAGATCGATGTTGTCCACGCCTACCGCCATCTGGCTGATCGCAACCAGGCGCGGCGCCGCGTCGAGCAATTCCGAATCGACGCCATCGGTGAGCATGCAGTAGAGACCGGATGCGTCATTCACCCGGGCCAGCAACTCCGACCTCGGGATAGCCCGGTTCTCCGGCCACATCCATACGTCGGCTTGGGCGCCGAACCCCTTGACCACCGAACCCGGTGGTTCTCTGGTTACAACAATACGAGGCACCATCAGGTCGGCGTCGAAGCCGACGACACGAGGCCGGTGAGCACCGCGATCAATCTTCGTAGAGCTCTTCGATCTCCACCGAGTAACGCTCCATCACCACTCGACGCTTCATCTTGAGCGAAGGGGTCAACTCGCCGGTCTCGGGTGACCAGGCATCCGGAACGATATGCCACTTGCGCGCCGTTTCCGCTCGGGCTACCTCACCGTTGGCCGACTCGACAATCCGCCGAACCTCTTCGACAACCTGCTCACTCCGGCTGAACAATTCCAAGTCCTGATAGTCGATTCCCCGGCTCTCCGCCCAGGCGGGCGCCGTGTCCGGATCCAACGCCACCAGCAGGGTCAGATACCTGCGACCATCGCCGACCAGGCACGCTTGCGAGACCAAGGCATGCTTATTGATGAGGTTCTCCAGTTTCGCAGGCGCCACGTTCTTGCCACCCGCGGTGATGATGATCTCCTTCTTCCGCCCGATGATGGACAGGAAGCCCGAGCCGTCGATACGACCCAGGTCGCCGGTGTGAAGCCAGCCGTCCTCATCAAACGCCTCCGCGGTCTCCGCCGGGTCTTTGAAGTACCCTCCGGTGACCAACCCTCCGCGGATCAGTATCTCATCGTCGTCGGCCGTCTTAACCTCCACGCCGGGCATGGCACAGCCCACCGTGCCGATCCGATCACGCCCCTGCCGGTTGGTGGTACCGGGGCCTGACGACTCGGTCATTCCGTAGAGTTCATACACCGGCACACCGATCCCGCGGAAGAACATCAGCAGGTCGGGTGAGATGGGAGCAGCCGCCGAGATGGCCAACTTCAACTCGTCGACTCCCAGACCGTTTCGGATCTTCGAGAAGACCAGGCGGTCGAACAGTTTGAGCTTGATACGGTCCATGAACCCCGGACGTTCTCCGGCCAACTCCATCCTCTGCGCCGTGACGGCCAGATCCACCGCTGACAACGCCAGATGCCGCCGGCGTGGATTCGGGGTCTCCTGAAGGCGGGCCATGACTCCGGCGTGGAACTTCTCCCAGACCCGCGGAACCGCGAAGAACACCTCCGGCTTGGTCTCGCCTACCGCCTCCCGGACCTGCGCGAGCTCCGGAACGTAGCGCACGGATCCCACATACCACAGGCTCGCGTAGTGGCTGGCCATCCGCTCCCCGATATGGGCAAGGGGGAGGTAGGAGATAAGCCGCACGTTTTCAGGTATGTCGGTGAAGGTGCGAGCGATACAATCAAGGGTCCACACCGCGTTGCGATGGCTGACCATCACGCCCTTCGGGGTACCCGTGGTACCTGACGTATATATGAGGGTGGCCATGTCATCCTGGGACACCTCACCGGAAGACCTGTCCACCAGTCCGGGATCCGACTCCAGCGCCGAGCGGCCCCGGTCGAGCAACTGATCCCAGGAAATCACCCCGTCCTCGTCGAGATCCCCCTCCGGGTCCATCACGATGATGTCTCGCAATGAAGGAAGCTCGGCCCGAATCTCCATCCAACGGGCCAGGTAGTCACCGTTTTCGAGGATCGCAACCCGCGCCTCGCAGTGGTCGGCGATGTAGCGAACCTGCTGGGGAGCCAGAGTGTTGTAGAACGACACGGGCGTCGCCCCGGCGTAAAGGGCGCCGAGGTCCGCTATCACATGTTCAGGGCGGTTACCGGCCATGAGCGCGACGAAGTCGCCCTTCTCGATCCCCAACGCTCGCAATCCGGCGGCCGCTTCCCGAACCCTCTGCCGATACCCGGTCCAACTCAGGGTCTGTACGCCGTTAACGCCCGACCACCGGATGGCGGGTAGGCTCCCGAAACGTTCGGCGTTCCGGTCGAGCAACTTCACCAGCGTGAGATCACCGATCGTCCCCTCGATCTCCAGCCGCTCCCGGTCTATATCTCGCATCATGTATAACCGCTCCTGATAAACGTTTCGGAACCAGCGTCCGGCGCGCCCCAGTCTACTACTCCGCTAGTCGGATTCGATTGCAAACCTCCTGTTGCGCAGGTTTGCCGGATCACCCGCAGGATTAGAATGGCCGCAGGGATGCCCTTGGCCGCGCCGGACTAAGAGGAACAAACGTATCGCAGGCAGTACAAACTCCCTCAGGAAGGCCCCACGTTGGAACAGTTGGAACAGGTTTCCTTCACCCGCATGGAAGACGGGACCAAAGAAGATTACGATCTCCTGGCCAGGCTCGAACACGAACTGCATTCCGACTACGCCGACCGGCTACTCGAGTGGGTGCAATGGAACGAGGGGGATACCGGTTACAAGGTCAGCCGGTTCGAACATGCTCTCCAGTCCGCCACCCGCGCTTATCGTGACGGGCGAGACGAGGAGTTCATCGTATGCTGCCTGCTGCATGACATCGGTGATTTGATCGCCCCGTTTAACCACAGCCAAGCGGCGGCCGACATCCTGCGACCCTACGTATCCGAGAAGAACTACTGGATCATCCGCCAACACGGTCTGTTTCAGGGTTTCTACTATTTCCATCACTATGGAGAAGACCGCCACGCCCGGGATGTCCACAAGGACCACCCCTGGTACCGGGACGCGGTCGAGTTCTGCGCCAAGTACGACCAGAACTGCTTTGACCCGAACTACGAGTCCTTGCCGTTGGCATTCTTTGAGCCCATGGTCCGGCGGGTGATCCGCTCTCCAAGACCGGATACCCCCTGACTGTGTCCCCGAAGACCTGTCAGTCGGGTTTCCTGGAAATCCGACCGGCAACCTCGGTTACCTTGGCGGCGATCCCGTCAGGATCGACGTCACCCGGAAAACGGTACGACGGGCCGTGGACATGGATAGCGCCCAGTATCCGCGAGTCGCGATCGTAAATGGGTGAGGCAACCGAACTGATACCCTCGGCGAACTCTTCGATACCCCATGCATGCCGCTTCTCATGAACCTGCTTCAGTCGTTTACGCACAAGGTCGGGATCGGTGACGGTGTTGGCCGTATAGCGGGCTAGATCACCCTGCAGGTAACTAGACAGTTGCTTGGAGGGCCAATGGGCCAGAATCACCAGTCCCGACGGCACCACATGCAGGGGCAGGAGAGTGCCTGTCCAATCTCGGACCGTAATGTTGTTGTCGGCATCTTCTTGGGCGACGTAGTGAATCCGGTTCCCATCGGGTACCGATAACCCCGCATCCTCCCCCAGTTCGCTCGCCAGCATCCTGAGATGCGGCGCCGCTCGATACACGAGACCCGCCACCCTGCTTCTCTCTGTGGCAAGGCTGTAGATCTTCGGACCGATGCGATAGGTTGACGTATCGCCAACCCGCTCCACAGCCCCGATGTCCAGCAATGTGTTGACTATGCGAGCGACGGTGCTCTTGGGCATACCCACACGCGAGGCTAGGTCGGTAACACCCATATCCGCCGAACAGATTGCCTCGAGCACGAGGAAGGCGCGGTCGATCGACTGCACACGCGACATCAGGAGCCTCCTGCAAGATTAGCCCGGAACCGTACCACATCGTGGGACAGCACCGCCCTGCGGCTAACCTGCCGTACGGAGAGGCGCGTAACACCCGACGTCATCTTCAAGTAGCTTTCCACTCTTGACAACTTAACGGACCGAAAGGAGTCACAAGTGTCCACGCCCCATATAAAGGCGCCCGACGACGCATTCGCCGAGTCCATCCTCATACCCGGCGATCCGTTGCGCGCCCGGTATATCGCCGAGACCTTTCTCGATAACCCCGTACAGGTGAACTCGGTTCGTAACATGTTGGGCTTTACGGGGTCGTACCGCGGAACACCGGTATCGACGATGGGTACCGGCATGGGGGTTCCTTCGGCCGCAATCTACATCACCGAGTTGATCCGCTCCTTCGGAGTCCGCAAGTTGATCCGGGTGGGAACCTGCGGAGGAATATCCACCGAGGTGAAGATGCGCGAGGCAATCCTGGCCGTCGGCGCTTCCACCGATTCGCGGACCAACCGAACCCGCTACAACGGCTGGGACTACGCCGCGACCGCAAACTACGATCTCCTAAGGGCCGCCGCCGATTCGGCGGACGAACTCGGAATCAAGACCCATGTGGGCAACCTACACACCTCAGACCTCTTCTACAACAGTTATCAGAACGCTTTGGAAGTCTGGCAGCGGATGGGAATCCTGGCTGTCGAGATGGAGACCGCAGGCCTGTACGCAATTGCAGCGGAAGAACGAGCGCAGGCCCTTAGCATCGTGACCGTCTCCGATCACCTGGTTACCGGCGAGGAGGCGCCCCCGGAAGAGCGTGAAAGAACCTTCGACAATATGGTGAGGATCGCACTGGAGGCAATTCATCGACTATCCGACTAGCCCGGATTCTTCATGCCCCGGACACACCGAACCTGAAAAGGCCATGTCAAGTCCACTTTCACGGGGCGTCCCGGCGTTCACCATCGGGCGAAAGGTGATACCCCGGCCAGTAGAGGCCACCAAACAGCTATCGTCCCAGTTCAGAGAGTTCTTTGCGTCTCGCTCGGTTACCCATCCAAACCCCCTGCATGAAAAATCGGTACTAACCCACCCCGCGCCGCGACATCGGAAAGGCGCATCCGGGAAGCTCCGGCAGAATCAACCGGATAATCAGGAGGCGCGCCTCAGACACCCCAGTTCAGAACCATCAGCAGGCTCGTGAGGGTGAGGATCGCGGTGTCTACCCACCCGAGAAGACTCAATCTTCGTACCTGCGTGGTCGCTTCTTTATCATCGCCCCGATCGAAGGCCCTCGCAGCCTGCCTGCCGATAGGACCGATGAGTCTCATAGACAGGAAGGCGCCAGCCACCACGGCGAGAATACCCACCACAACGAACGGTGATGTGATCTCGAATGCATCATCGGACACGCCGACCAAGCCGAATCCGGTAACGAAAACCGCGATGGCAGCCGGCATATGCAACTTCCGACCCATGGTGACGGATGCCCGGTGCCAGTTCGCCGCCGTGGCGCCTCCTACGCTCGACATCGACGACCCGACCGTAACCCGCGCCAGGTTGGCCCCGAACCAGGCCGCCACCGCCAATAGATGGATCAATAGGAGAACCTCAAACATCCAATACCTCCGAATCGTTCCTGTTCGTACCCCAGACTACCGGCGCCGACCGGTTGACGGGAAGACCGCCGATCCTGCTAACAACCTCCACCATCATCCGTGGACCTTCGTCCGGTCAGCCGGGCGGAACATTAGCCATAGATGACGCGATCCCACCGGACGGCGTCGATGACCTGATATACTTCTACCGGTACCTCGGCTCCCACGAGGATCTTACGTACCTTACGAAAGGACGAACAGTGGCAATAAACGCTGAAAGAGAAGGTTCGGTTCTTATCCTCAGGGCCGACGGTCGCATTGACGGCTCCAACGCCGCCGACTTCCTCGCATCGGCGGAGGACACCATCGATACCGACGATACAGGTGTCATCCTCGACTTGGCGGGGTTAACTTATATCAGCAGTGCGGGCCTGAGGATAATCCTGTTGCTTGCCAAAGACCTACGCGGTCGTGATGTGAGCTTCTCGGTGTGTTCCTTGTCGGATTCCGTATCGGAGATTTTCTCGATTAGTGGATTCGATCAGATCATTGATCTCTACGAAGATTCGACTAGCGCTCTATCCGCTCTAAACTGATACAAACTACCGCTGCACGGAGTTAATTTTCAAACGTTGAAACTACGCCCACTAGACAGTTAGGAATCGAGGCCGGTCAAGTGGCTCCTTACAAGATCCTCGTCGTTGATGACGAACCTGATCTAGAACCTCTTATTCTCCAGCGTATGCGCCGCAACATACGCTCTGGACGCTACTCCTTTGTATTCGCGCACAACGGCATCGAAGCCTTGAGCGTCCTCAATGAACAAGACGACATCGACATGGTCTTATCCGACATCAACATGCCACAGATGGATGGTCTTACCTTGCTTGAGCAGATACCGAAGGTTGATCCCAATATACGTTCGGTCATCATTTCTGCCTACGGTGATATGAAGAACATTCGTACTGCCATGAATCGCGGAGCGTTCGATTTTGTCACAAAGCCTCTTGATTTTAAAGATCTGCGACACACTATCGAAAGGACCTTGAAACACCTCATAGAATGGCGTGCCGCTCTTGCATCCCGTGATCAATTAGTAACATTGCAGAACGAGCTGGATGTTGCTAGCAAGATACAACAATCAATCTTGCCCACCCAGTTTCCAGCCACTGATAAAGTAGATATTCATGGTTCAATGGAGCCGGCACGCAATGTCGGTGGTGACTTCTACGACCTGATCCAGCTAGCACGAGGTAAGTACGGTCTTGCTATAGCTGACGTATCCGACAAGGGAGTCCCTGCCTCGCTATTCATGATGTCAAGCCGTACCCTTCTTAAAGGAGCAGCTATAGGTAATGAGGATCCATCTGAGGTATTGGCGGATGTAAACAACTTGCTGGCCGAAGAAAACGACGCATCGATGTTTGTCACCCTCATTTATGCCACCTACTCACCTGACACCGGAACGGTGCAATACGCTAACGGTGGTCACAACCCGCCGATTATTGTACATAGCGACGGCACCACATCGTTGCTCAAGCCAATAGGGGGAATCGCTCTCGGGGTAGCGCCACACTTTAGCTTTCCTCAGGAAACGGTCAAGCTTGAACCTAACGAGACCTTGATTCTCTATACCGACGGTGTAACAGAGGCAATGAACTCTGAGTTCGAGGAGTTTGGAGAGGAACGTTTGCTCAGAATATTTGATAACGATCCACCGGTTTCAGCCCAGGAAGCTACCCTTGCCGTCTTCAATGCCGTACGGGAATTTGCCGGTTCTACCCCTCAGTCCGACGACATCACCTGTCTATCAGTACATCGAAGGGACAGGTAATCCGGGATGAATTCACTTCTTGAGTTATGTATCAGTCCAGAACTCAACGAGTCCAATGCTGACACGATCAGTCGGATCTCCGATACTATCGACGAGATCGGATCCGAGAGGGATTGGGCGCCGAAGATTTTGTATCTCGTCACATTATGTGTCGAGGAAATCGGTCTTAATGCGTTGACCCATGGGCGACGTCAAGGTCTTGATATACTGATAGTCAAGGTGATTTCCCATGATGGGGAACTGTTTATTGAGTTCACCGACAACGGCGCTCCATTCGATCCTATCAATGACGCTCCCGAACCTGATCTTTCGGTACCGCTTGAAGAGCGTTCGATCGGTGGTCTAGGTATTTTTCTGATCAAGAAAATGGTCGATGAAATCGAATACCGGCGGGTCGAGGACCAGAACCACCTCACGCTCACCGTAAGGAGTATCTGATACCACGCAACCGAGATAGTTGCTACAGGGCAGGGCTATTGCTTTTCGGCGTTCTGGGCGTTGTCGCCCTTTCAGGTTGTGGGAGTGAACCTAGCGAAGGAACCGGGTCTTCACGTTCGACAATCGAAGCAGGGGCTGGAGACTCTGCCGAACCAAGCGATGGTTCTGCAGGAGCTACGTCCACTCCAGGGGTATCTACCGTCCCCGGGGTGACGGATTCCAGAATAGTCTTTGGACAGTCGGCGGCGTTCTCCGGACCTGCCCAAGAGCTAGGACAGAATATGCGCCTCGGTATCCAGTTAGCCTTCCAAGAGGTTAATGACGAGGGAGGTGTATACGGGCGGAGACTCGAACTGGTATCGTATGACGACACATATGAACCTGAAACTGCCATAGCCAACACTCTTCGTTTGATCGAAGACGACGAAGTATTTGCTCTAATAGGTGAAGTGGGTACTCCCACCTCACGATCGGTTACCCCGGTCGCAGCTGCCAACGAGGTTCCTTTTCTAGCTCCGTTTACGGGTGCGGCCTTTCTCAGAGACAGTACCTGGTCCAATATTGTCAACCTCCGCTCGTCCTACGCCCAGGAAACCGAAGAGATGGTTGAACGGCTGACGACCGATCTCGGAATCGATCGAATCGGTATAGTCTACCAGGATGACTCATTCGGACGCACCGGTTATAGGGGTTCAATCGAAGCACTGACACGTCGGGGTATGGAACCTGTATCAATCGGATTATATCCGCGTAACACGGTCGCAGTTAAGGCCGGCCTTCTGGATGTTCAAGCAGGTAATCCAGATGCCGTAATTATTATCGGTGCCTACGAGCCCGTCTCAACCCTCATATCATGGGCGCGCCATACTGGTTTCGATCCGATCTTTTTTACCATTTCCTTCGTCGGTAGTAATGCGCTTGCACAAGAACTCGGTCCGTATGGTGAAGGAGTCTATGTGACCCAAGTGGTTCCATTCCCGACCGATCGTTCTATACCGATAGTCGCTTCGTACCTCGACGCTCTGGAACAATATACAACTGATACGAAGCCAGGATTTGTTTCCTTGGAAGGCTATCTCGCGGGTCGGCTCGCCATCCTGGGGTTGGAACAATGTGGACCTGATCTAACCAGGAAGTGTCTTCTTGATGCGGTTCTTCAACCACAGGAGGTGGACCTTGAGGGGTTCCGACTATCCTTTGATCAAGGCGATAACCAGGGCTCGGATCAGGTTTTCCTTACGGTAATCGGCCCGGATGGTCAGTACCTGCCAACGGATAGGTTGTCGGAAGGATAGGCCGTGCTCCAAACGCTCCGACATCTTTGGGGTCTTCGCTCCCGTATATCAACCCAGATGTACATCGCCCTTGCCATCACAGGCTCGCTGACGATCGCAGCGAGCTTTGTCGGCTGGTTCTCTTTCAACCGTATCGGGTCCGCCCAGGATCGGGTTGTCAACGAAAGCGTTCCCGAACTCGCGGCTGCCTTCCGAATTGCCGAGTATGGCGGAATCCTCTCCGCCGCGGCGCCGCGCCTTGTAGCTTCCACCACACCCTCGGAGCTTCAGGTCGTGTCTGACGAGATCGCGGCGGCGCAGAGCGGGTTCGAGGACCAGTTAATTGTGTTGCAGCAATATACAGGTGATGAACAGTTTGAGAACGTGAGAGTCAACTCGCAAACAGTATTGTTCCGTCTTCTATCCAATATAAACGCCATTGAAGGGACAATGCCCCAGCGTTTCACCTTTCAAGAAGCTACAGAAGCCTTACGACTTGAGTTGATCGATCTTCGAACCCGGATCGAGGACCTTCTCATTCCGGCGATCGACGACCAGCTGTTTTATCAATTGACCGGCTACCGCACTCTGGGAGAACCACCTGTGGAACGTGAACAACACCTATCCGAGGTTGAGTTCGATCGCTATCGCCATCTGGCCACGATCAGGGCGGATACGACGTTGGCTACGCAGTTGTTGGCCAGCGCCTTCACTGTTTCCCAGGCAGCTTTGATCGAACCCCTGCAGGAGGATTTCGAGTCGGCAGCCGGTCGTCTACATATAAGCATCGCATCCCTAGGCGAGGCTCCGGTCACATCGGGCCTCGAGCCGATCATCACCCGGCTGATCGAGATGGGAACCAGTGAAGAAGACGGCTTCTCCCTACTACTCCATAATCGACAGCTGGAAGACCGGCAACATGACCTGTTAACCGAAAATCAGAACCTGGCGCTCGCGCTTGTGGGTGGGGTGAATGAGATGGTCACCCATGCCGAACGGAACGCCAGCGATGCCAATGTTGCTTCATTTCAGGCTCTCCAAACCGGTCGAACCCTCCTCTTGGTGATCAGTTTGGTCGGTGTTCTCGGGGCGGTCTTGACCGGTTGGGGATTCGTCGGAAGGGTTCTCATTAGACGGATCGGACAATTGTCAGACCGTATGCGACGAATGGCCGATGGCGACCTCGAGGGTGCGGTCGAAATACAGGGTAAAGATGAAGTAGCTGAGATGGCCACAGCATTAGAGGTATTCCGTCGCCACGCCCTCGAAGTACAAAGACTGAATCTGGTGGAGAAGTTGGCCACCGAACTGACCGATAAAAACGAACAGCTTGAAGAGGTGCTAGCTGACTTACAACGCGCTCAGGATCAAATCGTTCTCCGGGAAAAGTTGGTCGCCTTGGGCGAGGTAACAGCCGGAGTGGCCCACGAGATCAGGAACCCATTGAACTTTATCAAGAACTTTGGTGAGGCCTCCATGGAACTGATCGAAGAGCTTCATGAGATCTACGAGGAAGCTGACGGAGATCCTAGTGCCGAAGACCAGGAATTGATCGACGAGATTCTTCAGGATGTAACCGACAATCTCAATCGTATCCACAACCACAGTGAACGAGCTAACCGCATCGTCCACGACATGCTGATGATGGGTCGTGGAGGTGGTGAGTGGCATACGGTCAAGCTCAACGAGCTTCTTAATGAACACGCTCTGCTCGCCTTTCACAGTGCACGTGCTACAGACCCTGAGTTCCAGCTAGAGCTGCAACGTGACCTCGACCCGAACATGGGACAGATAGAAGCCATCCCACAGGATCTCGGTCGTACCTTCCTAAACCTGGTAGGTAATGCATGTCACGCGACCCACAAGAAGCGAATGGAACTTGTCAATAGTGAGGGTGATCAGCAGGGAGACCCTTATTATCCGGTCGTCCTTCTCAAGACACGCAGAGGAGACTCCAACGCGGTGGTAACGATCAGAGACAATGGTACCGGAGTCCCACAGGAGATAATCGACAAGATATTCAACCCGTTCTTCACGACCAAACCCACCAACGAGGGAACAGGTCTCGGCCTCGCCTTATCGAACGATATCGTTCGGCAGCACGGTGGCGCCATCACCGTTCGGTCGGAAGAAGGTGAGTTTACCGAGATGATCATAGAGCTACCTCTAACGAAACCCGACCTGACAGCTGCTGAGGAAGCCGCTATCGACCATACCGATGGCAGGTAGATCAGGATCGTTACATCTGATGAACAACAACGGATCCGATCGCTCAAATCCCAGCAACCGGGACAAGTTCATCTACGTAGGAGATGTGATGTGTTCGTGGTGTTGGGGTTTTGCCGCCACCTTACGCCGGATGGAGGAGCACTTTGCTCTCCCTATCCGTGTTGTCAACGGAGGGCTACGTCCTGGATCCTATTCCCAGGTACTCGATGATGAGATGGCCGGCTATCTCACCCATCACTGGGACCAGGTATCAAAGGCCAGCGGGCAACCCGTCGATACGACCTTCTTGCAACGTAGAGACGGTTGGCGCTTCGATTCCGAGACCCCCGCTACGGCGGTTGTGCTGATGCGTAACCATCAGCCGGAGTTGGCATTCCCCTTTTTCAAGGATATCCAACAGGCCTTCTTCGCTGATGGAGTCGACATTACCGACCCTGACGAATACCGAACCCTGGTCAGTCCTTATCCGGTTGATCCCGAACGGTTCGTGGATGCTCTGATGGAAAGGGAGGCGCGGCAGGCCGCCTGGAAGGACTTCGAGTTGGCCCGCGCCCTTGGAATCTCGTCCTTTCCCGCCCTGTTGTTGTATCTCGACGGCGAGACAAAGTTAATCACCAGAGGTTGGCGTACCTTCGAAGAGTTGGTCGAGCCTGTGACCGGGCTCTTGGCCGGGTCAGGCCATGTAGTAACCGAAGATCACGCCTGTTCCGTCGATCATCAGGACTATTCCGAGTCGTAACCCGCGCTGACCAGGCAGGATGGTCACAGTGAGACCTGCGGCGTTTCCGATCGGTCAGTGATCCATCGCGCCGACTACACCGATAAAACCGCCGCCGAAAACCCCGAACAAGACACCGGGTAGGAGACCGGTGGCAATCGAAGTTCCTATGTCCTGGTCGGTGATGAACCAGACCGCTCCACTCACCAGAATCACCATCAACGGTAAGCCCACCAGCGCCCCCTTCACGACGGCCATTCCGAACGCCAAGTCGCTTCCCTCATCATGGTGATCAATGAGGTGTTCCGATTCATAAACCGCCATCCAGACCCTCCCTCGGTTCAGGCGCTGTTAACAGTAATAGGTTACCGACTCCAGGGTTGCAGGACCGCAAGCGCGGAGCAACCGCCGAATCGCCGATGGTGTTGTCGTAAGGTGTACGGCCGGTCTACGATGACACGCCATGCTCAGACCCGGTTCAGTCCAGTCGTCCATACCGGAAGGGTCCTGGACGGTTGACAGCTCGGGAGATTCGACCCAGATACTCATCCCGACTGATCTCCGAAGCACCGAGTGACGACAGATGCGGAGTAACCCACTGCACATCGAATACAGCCCCTCGACAGGGCGCCAGTAATTCGACCGCCGCCGCCACGGCCACCTTGGAAGCATCCCGAACTCGGTAGAACTTGGATTCTCCCGCAAAGAAGGACCCGATTCCGACACCATACAAACCACCCGCCAGTTGTCTCTCGTGCCAGACCTCGATCGAGTGCGCCCAACCCAGTTCATGGAGTCGGGTGTAGGCGTCAGCTATCTCGGGAGTAATCCATCCGTGCGATCGGGAAGGGTCCGCGCATCCCTGCACGACATCTCCAAACGCTTGATCTATCGTCACGCGGTAGCGCCGGATCGAACGTCGCAAGGACCGGGACACCCGGAACCGCTTCGGTTCCAGAATCCCTCGCGGATCGGGGGACCACCAAACCATATGACCGCTTCCCTCCAGCGGCATCGGGAACATTCCGGCTCTGTATCCGGCAAGTAGCGTGGTCGGCGCCAGGTCACCGCCTACGGCAACCACCCCTTCAGGAAAGGAGAACATCGACGGAGGAAACCACCACCCATTTGTGAACCCATCCGCGGATCGCAACGGTCTATCCCGCCAAAGCTGATCGAACATCTCCCCGTCGCTTTTTCGCGATGTTTTCTGATCGTGCGAACCGGACGGCTCCAATGGAACTGTCATTGTATGTCCCGGTCTTGCCGGGGGGCCGAAGGCGGTTCGATCCGGCGACCGAAGTCCTCGCGCTTGATAACCTGATGGCGCGTCGCCGCGAAACTCATCAAGAAGGAACCATGACCAGATCAATCAATTCGGTAGATCACTTTACCCCAGGAGGATCGGCGGTTACATTCTTCCTATGAGTACCAAGTCCCGCCTTGACCATCTGCTCTTGCATTTTACGAGCGGCGAGAGCGTACGCCTGGGTCAGATACCCATATTCTCCCGGGGGGAGGGCTGCTACCTCTGGGACGAATCCGGCGCCCGATACTTCGACTCGCTAGCCGGGCTGTTTGTGGTCCAGATAGGTCACGGAAGAGCCGACATAGCCAAGGCGATGAGCGATCAAGCCGAACGGCTTGCCTACATTCCGTCCTGGTCCTCAACCAACACCGCCGCCGTTGAGGCTGCCGGGCTTATCACCGATCTGGCGCCCGGTGACCTCGACACTGTTTTCTTTGTCAGTTCGGGTTCCGAGGCGGTGGAGTCGGCAATCAAGTTCGCCCGGCAGTATCAGGCAGCCATGGGCTACTCGGACCGCACCAAGGTCATCTCCAGGATCGACGCGTATCACGGCACAACCATGGGCGCCCTATCCGCCACCGCCCTTCCGGGTATCAAGGAGCCTTTCCTTCCACTACTGCCCGGTTTCAGCCATGCGCCCAACACCTTCGGTCATACAGACGGCGTAGCATGTGCCCGGCTGGTAGAGGACGAGATACTCCGCCAGGGACCTGAAGAAGTAGCAATGGTTATCGCGGAGCCTGTCCAGAACGGTGGCGGAGCGCTGGTTCCCCCGGCCGGATACTGGGAAGAGTTGCGGCGAATCTGCGACAAGTACGGAGTTCTGCTGGTGGCCGACGAGGTCATCACCTCCTTCGGGCGGGTAGGTCGGTGGTTCGGATCGCATCGAATGGGGGTCATCCCAGATCTCATCACCTTTGCCAAGGGAGCTACTTCGGGTTACGCGCCGATCGGTGGTTTGCTGGTTCGCCGCCCGCTGGCGGATCAAGTGCTCGACTCTCCCGCCGGTAGTTTTCTTCACGGCGCCACCTGGGGCGGCCATCCGGTCGTAATGGCGGCCGCTATCGCCAATCTGGAAGCCATGCGGGACGAGAATGTGGTCGGCAACGTTGCTGCGAACGAAGAATACCTGCGTAGCAGCCTATTCGATCTGAAGGCTGCACACGACACGGTTATGGATGTGCGCGGTGCGGGTTACCTGTTCGCGATGACCCTTGGAAGGAGCCGATCCCGAGGACAAGACTACTCCGCCGAAGAATCCGACCGGGCAATCAAGGTGGTGTTACCCCGACTGGCCCTGGAGGAAGGTCTACACCTCAGGGTGGACGACCGCGGCGGTCCCAAAATCATGGTTTCGCCCCCACTGATAGCCACCAGCCGAGAACTTGACGAGATGCAAGCACGCGTCTCCCGTGTGTTGGAAAGGCTCTCCGAAGAGATATGAATACAGTGGAACGAAGCGCGAGGAATCCCTCGTGAACATCGGGGTGGTAACCGAGACCAAGGCAGACGAAAGTCGGGTGGCCATCACTCCGTCAGGCGCCGAAGCGCTCACGACGGCGGGGCATACGGTGATGGTGCAGTCCGGCGCCGGTCACGGTTCCCATATAACGGACGAGGAGTTCGCAGACGCCGGAGCAAGGCTGGTGGGCCACGCTACAACGGTGTGGTCCGAAGCCGAGATGGTCGTCAAGGTCAAGGAACCGCAGACCCACGAGTTGGCCTATCTTGCGGAAGACCAGATACTGCTCACCTTCCTCCACTTGGCCGCGTATCCCCACGTTGCCGAAGCCCTGTGCGCCTCCGGCGCCACATCACTGGCGTACGAGACGGTCCGCCTCCCAGACGGCGTCCTGCCAATCCTCGCCCCCATGTCAGAAGTAGCGGGACGGATGTCGGTCCAGGTAGGCGCAAGGTTTCTGGAGAAGCCCGGCAGCGGAAGGGGGGTGCTGCTCGGAGGCGTACCGGGAGTCCAGGCCGGTCGGGTGGTGGTAATAGGCGCGGGTAGCGCCGGATCGAACGCAATACAGATGGCGGTCGGCCTAGGCGCCGACGTCACGGTGTTCGATCTCAATCCGGCCAGATTGCGAGCCGTCGACCGGACCTACCGGGGAAGGGTCAGAACTCTGATCGCCAACCGGGCGGACGTTCGTCGGGCTGTCCTGGACGCCGACCTTGTGATAGGCGCCGTGCTGCTTCCGGGCGCCAAAGCGCCGCGCGTCCTCACCGCGGACGATGTACAGGACATGAACCCGGGCTCGGTGGTGGTCGACCTCGCCATCGACCAGGGTGGATGCTTCGAGACCTCCAGAGAGACCAGCCATTCGAATCCAACCTACGTCGTTGACGAAGTGGTGCATTACGCCGTCGGCAATATTCCCGGCGCCGTACCGCGCACCGCTACCTATGCTCTGACAAACGCCACCCTTCCGTACCTCACGCTGATCGCCGGACTAGGTGTAGATGGCGCCATCAAGCGGCGCCCGGAGTTGGCGACCGGACTGAACACCCGTAACGGTGAGATCACCAACGATGCCGTCCGGGCGGCCCTGCCAAAGCTCACCTAACGAAAGGCCAGGACCGATGACCACACCTCCCGGTCCCCTCCCCGATCAGAATCCACCTGATGCCCGCTACACCACCGGTGGATTGCCGGAGCGCGCTCAGGTGGTGGTGGTCGGAGGAGGGATAGTCGGATGCTCGATCGCATTTCACCTGGCACGCCGAGGGGTAACCGACATCCTCCTGATCGAACAGAACACGCTCACCGGCGGGACCACCTGGCATGCAGCCGGTCTGGTAAGCCAACTCAAATCCAGCCACAGCCTTACCAGGCTCGCCACCTATACCACTCGGCTGTTCGAGGAGTTGGAGAGCGAAACCGGCCAAGCGACCGGATACCGGAATACCGGCTCCATCTCGGTGGCATCGGATCCGGAGCGTTGGGAGGAGATCCTACGCGGCATGTCGATGGCCCGAACCGCCGGGGTGGAGATGGAGATCATCAGCCCCGACCGAGCCAAGGAGATGTGGCCGCTGCTACGGACAGACGACCTGGTAGGGGCCATGTACATACCGGGAGATGGCCAAACGAGCCCGGTCGACACCACCATGGCGTTGGCGAAAGGCGCCAGAGACCGTGGTGTAACCATCCGCGAAGGGATCGCTGTCAAACGCGTCCATGTCCGCAATCAGACGGTGATCGGCGTGGAGACCGATGCGGGATTCGTCGAAGCCGAGACTGTTGTCCTCGCTTGTGGCATATGGACCCGCCAGTTGGCAATCACCGCCGGGGTGAATGTCCCGCTCCATCCGTGCGAACATTTCTATCTGGTTACCGAACCTCTGGAGGGAATGTCATCCGGAATGCCGACCCTCAGAGATCCCACCAACTACACCTACTTCAAAGAGGAAACGGGCAAGCTGATGGCCGGTTTCTTCGAACCGGTAGCCAAGACTTGGCGCTTCGAGGTACCGCGTGATTTCACCTTCGGAACCCTGCCTGAGGACTGGGATCACATCGGACCCGTCTTTGAACGATCGATACACCGGATTCCCGCCTTGGCCGAGGCGGGAATCCAGATCTTGTTCAACGGACCCGAAGCGTTCACGCCGGATGGGGTGTACTACCTCGGTGAGTCTCCTGAAGTGGATAGCCTGTTCGTGGCCGCCGGTTTCAACTCGGTGGGTATTCAGTCGGCCGGCGGCGCCGGGTGGGTTCTGGCCGACTGGATTGCCGACCGGCGCCCTCCGATGGATCTGTCGGCGGTGGACCTCCGTAGAGCGTTCCCGTTTCAGGGGTCGCAGTCGTACCTGGAGGAACGAATCTCCGAGAGCCTCGGGCTCCTATATGCCATGCACTGGCCTTTCCGCCAGTTCGAGTCAGCCCGAGACGTCTTCCGTTCGGTGCTTCATGACCGGTTGGCCGACCTGGGAGCGGTGTACGGGGAGGTAGCCGGTTGGGAACGACCCAATTGGTTCGCGACCGGCGACATGGAGAAGGAATACCGATACTCATACGGCAAGCAGAACTGGTACAGAGTATCCGGTGACGAATGCGCCGCTACCCGCCAAGGGGTCGCGTTGTACGACCAGTCATCCTTCGCCAAGTTCACGGTAGCCGGACCGGACGCGATGGCGGTCTTGAACCACATGGGAACTTCAAACGTGGATGTTCCCGTCGGAAAGGTCTGCTACACCCAGTGGCTCAACGAACGGGGAGGCATCGAGGCCGATCTTACCGTCACCCGAACCGACCGCGAGGAGTTTCTGGTGGTGACCGGAGCGGCGGTAGCCAATCGTGATTACCACACCCTTCGTAGAGCGCTACGAGGTCGTGAAGCCCGCTTGGAAGAGGTCACCATGGAACTGCCCACCCTCGGAGTCATGGGCCCTCGTTCCCGCGCTCTGCTCGGAGCCCTTACCGACACCTCGTTGGCAAACCGCTCCTTCCCGTTCGGTTGGTCACGGGAGATGACGGTAGCGGGGATTCCCGTTCGGGCATTGCGGGTCAGCTATGTGGGCGAACTCGGGTGGGAACTGTATGTCGATAGGGAATCGGCGGTGGACCTTTTCGACGCCATCATGGTCGAAGGTAGAGCGCACGGTATCCGCCCGGCCGGATACCACGCCATGAATAGCCTGCGCCTGGAAGCGGGCTACCGGCACTGGGGCCATGACATCACCGACGAGGACACTCCGCTCGAAGCAGGCCTCGGCTTTACCATCGCCTGGGAAAAGGAGGGGGGGTTCATCGGGCGTGAGGCCTTGATGTCCCAGCGATCGGTAGCCGCCCTATCCAAACGTCTGGCGCAGTTCAAACTCGATGACCCGGATCGGATTCTTTACCACGACGAACCGATTCTCCGTAACGGGGTCTTGGTCGGACGTACCACCTCGGGGATGTACGGTCACACGTTCGGGACCTGCCTGGCCATGGGCTATCTGAACCATGAAGAGGGGGTCACGCCCGGATGGATCGACAAGGGTACTTTCGAAATAGAGGTTGCAGGCGACCTGACCCCGGCAACCGCCCGGCTCGGTCCGTTCTACACCGCCCGGATCCGTACCTGAGCCACAGGTTCAAGCAAATCGGAACAACGGGATCACGGGCGCCGCGACCAGGAAAACCGTTGACGCCGCGCCGCTAGTCCTGATTCTTCACACCCCAGACACACCGAACCCGAAAAGGCCGCGTCAAGCGCAGCATCATGGGGCGTCCCGGCGTTCACCTTTGGGTGAGTGGTAACACCCCGGCCAGTAGAGACCACCACGCAGCTATCTTCCCAGGTCAGAGAGTTCCTTGCATCTCGCTCGGTTACCCAATCAAACCTTGCAGTAAAAATTGGGGCGAATACGAGAGGAACTCAAGCGCAAAGGGCTTGCAGAGCGTTGTCATCCCAGCGAGCCATCAGTTGCATGGATGTCTCCCCGCTCGCGATGCGGTCGCGAGCCTGCCACCACAGGTTCGCCCACTCCGCGGGATCTGTCACAACCAACTCGGGGCAAGCCGCGCTCCGGGCTACAAAGCCGGGGAAAACCGACCGTCCGGTGGGTTGGCCGATCGGCTGGTAACGCAGGTCGAAGCTCCAGCGGATACCGTCGCTCCGGTTGTCCAACGAGCCGTGCTCGGTCATCTTATGGAGCAGCACCGCGCCTCCGGCCCTGACTTCCAAGGGTATCACCCGATCCCCGTCGATTATGGTCTCGGGAATGTAGATCTCGGCAGGATATATCTTTCCGGGGCAGTGCAGCGTCAGGTCATCACGATGGCTACCCCGTTCGGCTATCAGGCAACCGTTCTCGATGGTGGCGTCGGTGATGGCCAACCACACTGTCAACATATCGGTGTCGTCCGCCTCAGGATCGATGACGGCCGAGTCCTGGTGCCACAACGTGGCGGCGATGTTGGCGTCCACAGTCGCTTCCGGCAGATGGCGGACCGGTGGTTTGATCCGGGTGTGCTGGACGGGGTTGGAGTAGATCTCCGGTCCGATAACCGATTCGACGATGTCCAGCAGCCGAGGATGGGTCAGCAGGTTGAAGACCGCCGACCCTGCGTTCATCGTGTGGGAGTGGTCGAGTCCGGCGAGCAGGGGCAGGGAGATGTCGAGGTGCTGGTATAGGTCGTACATGTCGTCGAGTTGCTGTATGACCTCGATGTACTTATCTGAGAAGGTACCGCCGGAGAGCGGGCGTATCCGGCCCCCGTCGGCCATCTCGGTCGATACCCGATCGACGATGTTCCGGTAGGCTTCTTCGATCTCGACCAGGTCCTCAAGGCCAAGGACATCCTCGACGATGAGGTATCCGTCCTCATAGAACCGGTCGATCTGTTCGGCGGTCAGTCCGGCCACGCGCCACCCCCCGTAGTCTTCTTACCGACCAACGGTATACCCGTATGTCCCGGAAGGAAACCCTCTTTCCTAATGTACAGCAAGAAATTGTTCCGACCGGGCGCTAACCGGATGAGCGGTGTCGGCATTCCGGCAGGTTCAAACCACCCGGAAGCGTGGCTCCGCCATGCATAAGGCTCAGATGTCATCCAAGACCGCCCGCGCCGCCGTGGACAGATGGTTCCTTACACCACTGCTCACGGAGAACCTCGAGAGATTCCAACACCTCGGAGTCCAAACCGAGCAGATCGACCAGCACCGCCCTGTCGAGATTGTGTCGGGTTTCATCCACATCGGCCTGATGGGCGGGTAGGAACTCGAGGGATGCGAACTCCTCGAATACCCTTTCGGCTTTCCGGAGCCGGGAGGTACTCAGCACGCTGGTATCCAGGATCGGCAGGGATGTCAACGTCTGGATTGTCAGACAGGCCCGACCTCGGTGCTGGCGGGTCCCGTTGAACCAGAAGGAGATCAACCCCAGGGTGGTATTCGCCCACAGCACCGCCGGATACTCCCATTCGGTCTCGCAGAGAAGAAAGTTGGGCCAGGCGCGACCACCGATCGACTTGGCGGGAGTCATGCAGGCGGCCAGGCTTTGGGAATTGAGCCGGAAGTCCAGGTTGAAATGGAGACGGGTGGCGGTCTTCCAGACCTCAAGGGCCTTCGCATCACAACCCTGACGAACACGACCCTGCGTATCCGGTTCGACCACCATCCGGCGCTCCCGTGGCGCATGATGGCGGGAAAGGGCAGGGTATGAGGCCATCTGTCCGGCAGCGAGCGTCTGAATATCGAACGGGCCCCGGTTGGGCCCCTTGATATCGAGATGGTAAAGGCCTCGCTTTCCAAGCCGGGCGAGAGTGGTCAACGGGATGCTCATGTCATCGATCCGCGCCAGTCGCAGCCTTCCCTCGACCAATCCGAGAGCGGCGCGAGCCACATCCGGTTCCCGTACCCCCGCACATCCACCGTTATCGATCCCCGACCGGATGAAACACCCCACCCTTTCATCGCCCACCACCAACCATCCACGATCCGTGTCGGGGGCGGCGGTGACAGCCCGGGAAATCTCGACCGCCGACACCACGCCGGGTGGCCGCCGCTCCAGGTTTACATATAGGACTCGACCGTCGTCCGCATCTACTTCCGGGACGGTCGAATGCTTCCTGGTGGCGACGACCAGGACCTCTC
This sequence comes from uncultured Acidimicrobiia bacterium, assembly GCA_964516495.1. Classification (GTDB taxonomy): domain Bacteria; phylum Actinomycetota; class Acidimicrobiia; order Spongiisociales; family Spongiisociaceae; genus JAPPFW01. The sequence goes on from CAZEZF010000013.1 coordinate 44,345, forward strand.
CCATGTTGGTGTCATCCGAAAAGGCGCGGTCGCGCTGCCGGACACCGGCGATGGTCACCATCAGGATGTCCTCATAGTGGCGAGCCAGCAGATTCCGAACCTTCGACCACGACGACCCGGACACGAGCGAAACAGGCATCACGAGCGCCAGCACTCCCCCGGCCTTGAGCTTGACATGGGCAAGGTCGACGAAGTTAGAGGCCAGACCGGCATTCCCGTCGCCCACCCGGTCCGGCAGGCGACGATAGATCTCCTTTAGGACGGCCGACATTCGCCGCTGCTCCTCTTCACTGGTGGAAAAGCCCGCGAACGAAGGCACCGGTACCCTCGCCACCTTGTGATTGGTGGGCCTGGTATAGGGCGGATTCATGATCATCAGATCGGCGGAGCCGTGCTCCATCACGAAACGCCTTTCATCTGTGTCAACCTGCACCTCGCCGGTACCCGCCGTGGCGATCCGGCCGGTCCCGAAGAGAGACATCACACCTCGCTCGGCGATCAGATCCAGGGAACCGATCGCCGCAAGCCTTCCGTTATCCTGGTCTCCGTAAGGCATCGTGTAGATTCTGGTGTTTCCGAAGGACACCGAAGGATGGGCGGCCGACAGCATCGAGGCGGTGAGGTGGGTGGCGGCGGGCATGATATCGGCGCCGATCAGTGCGTTCTCC
>CAZEZF010000014.1:0-18371 GCA_964516495.1 uncultured Acidimicrobiia bacterium
CTGCATACTACGGCGGTCCCTCCGTAGCGTTGGTTTATGTCGGAAAGAACCTGCGGTACATCTGCTCAAGTTGGTCCAGGCTTTCGAACTTCAGTACCACCTGGCCCCGGTTCTTGCCGTAACGGATGCTTACGTCGGTCCCCAGTTGATCCGCCAGCCGGTGTTCCAGTTCGATTATGGCTGCCGGTCGAGCCGGGCGCGAACGGCGGTTGGGGCGGGCGGTCCCCTTCTCTCCTTTGCCGAGCCTGACTGCCTCCTCCAGCTTCCGAACGGTCCATCTCTCCTTGACGCACTGTTCGGCCAGGTGCTCGGCCAAGGCGCGGTCTTCGAGCGCCAACAGGGCCCGTGCGTGGCCAGCGGACAGCTTCCCCTCTACCAGGGCTTTCTGGATTACGGGACTGAGCTTCAAGAGCCGGAGAGTATTCGAGACCGCCGAGCGGCTCCGTCCCACCTGCTTCCCGATTTCTGCATGGCTCAATCCGAAGTCTTCTTCGAGTTGCTGGAAGGCGGCGGCCTCCTCGAGTGGACCGAGGTCCTCCCGTTGCAGGTTCTCGATCAGCGCCTCGGTCAAAGTACCTGTTTCGTCGGTATCTCGGATCAAGGCCGGGATCTCCAGCAGTCCGGCCGCCTGGGCGGCCCGCCACCGCCGTTCGCCGGCTACCAACATGTATTCAAAGCCTTCACGACGGACGACCACCGGCTGGAGGACCCCTACATTCCTTATCGATTCCGTAAGACCTCCCAACGCAACAGGATCAAACTCCTTACGAGGCTGGTTCGGATTCGGGCGGATACGGTTAACCAGAATGTTCTCGAGGTTGCTCTGCCTTTCACCCGGGATGAGGGCTTCAAGGCCCTTTCCCAGACCCGCTCGCCGTCCGGCCATCTGCCCTAACCATCCATTTCGTGTCGCTGTATAAACTCGTTCGCCGCGTATCTGTATGCAATCGCGCCGGCGCTCATGCTGTCGTAGGTCTCGATGGGCTCGCCGTAAGAAGGTGCTTCCGATAGCCTCACCGACCGGGGAATCACCGTCCTGTAAACCAGATCTCCAAAGTAGGTCCGCACCTGATCCACCACATCTCTTGACAGCCGGGTACGACTGTCGAACATGGTTAGCATAACTCCGCCGATTCGTAGTCGCCGGTTGATGTTGTTTCGCACCAGGTCGATGTTTCGAAGGAGTTGACCTAGTCCCTCGAGAGCGAAGTATTCACATTGCACCGGGATCAGGACTTCCTGCGCTGCGGCTAGTGCGTTGATAGTTAGAAGCCCCAGGCTAGGAGGACAGTCTATCAAGACGAGGTCGTGGTCTCGGTCGCTCGCTGTTAGAGCCCTGGATAGGCGCATCTCCCTGCTCAGCACGGAAACCAACTCCAGTTCGGCCCCGGCCAGGTCTATGGTCGCCGGGGCTATCCATAGTCCATCCGTCTGGGACGGCTTGGCAACGTCTCCCAACGCAACCGACCCGATCACCAGATCGTAGACCGTCTTGTCGTTGTCGAGCGGGACTACCCCCAAACCGGCGGTCGCGTTCGCTTGCGGATCCATGTCGACAAGCAATACCTCCAACCCGCGGAGCGCGAGAGCCGCCCCGAGGTTTACCGCGGAAGTCGTCTTGCCCACCCCTCCCTTCTGGTTGGCGACGGCAACCACCACCGCCGCCGAGCGCGACTCTACTGCATCAGCATCAAGCATGTTCGACCAGATTAATCCGGGCGCGTCCTTTACGGTGACCTTTGGGCGTCTCGACCTATTTGATAAACGCCTTACCGTCGCCTGTTAGATCGCCGGTCGCCAACCACCCGAGTTGGTTTGGTAAGACGTTAGAAAGGGTCCCTGCCCCCTTGATTAACCCTGATTCTTCATGCCCCCAGACACACCGAACCCGAAAAGGCCACGTCAAACCTACTTTCACGGGCGTCCCGGCGTTCACCTTCGGGTGATGGGGCGCCCCGCCCCAGGCGAGGCTACCACGCAGCTATCGTCCCGGGTCAGAGAGTTCCTTGCATATCGCTCGGCTACCCGTCCAAACCCCTGCATTAAAAATTGGGGTTTAACCCTCCGACCCGGGCCGCGGTGGGTTGGGGCTCGGTTTCACGTGAAACGTCTACCTTTTTGATGCGCCGCCGCGGCGTCCCCGAGAACGCTTTCGGTATCAAGGCGATCAGTCGAGGGGATTACGAGAGTCTCTGCAACGCCGCCGTCCTGCTTGCCGTGAGCAGCGGCTTGTGGCTTGACCCCAGGGTGGATTGTGCGTTGTCACCGCCGTCCCCACTGCGAGCGACCGCCACAAGCAACCGCCGAACCGCGGATATGGTCCGGTCGATCATTCCGACGATATGACCACCGAGCGACGCGGTTCCGCTCCTTCCGAGTACGAGCGCACACCATCAATCTCCGCCACCGCGTCGTGAACCACCTTCCTATCGGAGGCCTTCATCGGCTCGAGCATCACCTCTCCGCCGTCGTCAATCACCTGATCCGCAAGTTGGGTGACGTAGATCGTAAGAGCCTTTCTTCGTCTTTCGCCATAACCGGCTATGTCCAGCCGCAAACGGCAATTCCGGGCGGTTTTTCGCTGTACGACCGTCTTGGTCAACTCATGAACCGCCTGCATGACGTTCGCCTTGGGTCCGATCAGAGCCTCCGTCTGGACTCCCATCACGTCAGCCTCCACAAACCGACCATCAAACTTCGTTTTCACACTGCCCTCTAGACCGAACTCGCTCAGCAAACCATCAAGAAAGTCTTCGACCACCGCTGCCTGCTTGTTACCAAGCTCCTTTACCGATTCTTTATCACCAGCCACTGGTCGACCCTTTCCTTTTGCGACTTCCTTTGGTGCTACAGCTCGCTTGGCGCCGGCCGCACGGCGCGACGGCGACTGCTCCCCCCGCTTCCCTCGGTTGGCCTGTCCGTGGGACGACTTTCGAGAACTGTTGCTCTTGGCGCCCGCCGAGGCCTTCGCCTGGTTTGCGGGTCGCTTCGGAGCTTTCGAGGCGCGCTTTGCCCGCGGCTTCTCCTCCTTTTTCTTGGTCGGCCGAGGACGACCGGGCTTGACACGCACGATCGCGTCCTGCCTGCCGATCCCCAAGAAACCCCGTTGCGGCTCTTGAAGCACCTTTACCTCGGCGCGCGTCTCGTCCTCGATGTCGAGTTCCTTCAGTGCGGCCTTGACCGCCACGTCCACAGATATACCTTTGACCTCTACCCACTCAACCATATGTTCTTACTTTCGTCTCCTTCGGCTACGCCTTTTGCGTGAGCTCGGTGGTGGCGACGGCGGCTTCCCGCTATCAGGAGGATCAATCCCTGCTTTCTCGCCGGTCGGATGACCCGGTCGCCCGTCGATCTTGAAAATCAGTAGTTGTTGCCCGGTCCTGAAAACATTGCTCGTCGCGAAGTACAGATTCAAACCCGACGGCCATACATACGAGATGGCGCCAAACGCCAAGGGGAGGATCTTCGTCATCCGCTGGATGCTTTCGGCTTGCGGACTGCTCGCCTGCTGGTTTCCCGGTGGGCTCAACAGCTTCTGTTGAAGGAACCCTGTCCCAACTACGACACCGACCAGCAACAGGTAAGGGATGGTGCTTGTAGAGAATAATCCGGCGCTACCCACTATCTCCGACGGCGCCAGATCCAGATCCATAGTGAGAAAGCGCAGGGCGCCTTCTCCGGCGGCTTCAAGTAGGTTGGAACCCGGAGGCAGGCTAGCCGCCGGTTCCCGCAGCACGCGGAACAGGGCAAACCAGATGGGCATCTGCACCAGCAACGGGAGGAAACAGCCGAACGGACTGGCGCCCCGCTCCCGGTACAGCGCCATCGTCTTCTCGTTGATGGTTTCCTGATCTCCCTTGTATTCCCGTCTGATCCGTTCCATCTGCGGTTGCAGTTCCTGCATGGCGCGTGTCGAACGGACCTGTTTGAGTGTCAACGGAAAGACCAGCAGGTTTACTGCGATTGTCAGCAGAATAATGGCTATCCCATAGTTCGGTATTAAATCGTAGAAGAACGATAGAATCCCGCCCAATAGTGTCTGAAGGGCAGTCCATAGATCGCTTAACACCGGATTACACCTTTCGTTCCGGAACTGGATCGAAGCCCCCCTCGGCCCACGGATGGCACCGACCGATACGTCGGATGCCGAGCCAGCTTCCCCGCAGGAACCCATGGGTCCCCAGTGCCTCGTACGAGAATCGTGAGCAGGAGGGTATGAAGCGACAGGAACTCGGAATCATCGGACCCAACGTTTGCTGGTAGAGGGTGATGAACCCCCGAGCCAGCATGGCAGCCACGCTCGGCAGCCTCTGGGGTACCAGAGATGTGCTCAAGTCCCGGTCAACGCCTCGTTCCACCCGTCAGACCCTTTCTGTAGGAAAACCCGCACTCGCTTTATGAATCCATCCACACAGGATACTGAATGGAACATCCGCGACGGCTTTCGACCCCAGAACCACACAGTCCACGCCGTGCGGCAGCCCCACCTCGCGCACGGCCGCGCGGAGCCGCCTCTTCACCCTGTTACGAACTACCGCCGACCCGACTCTACGGCCAACCACCAAACCCAGTCGACTGTATTCGGTGGGTCCGGGACTGGTAAGAAGTGTAATTCCCCCTTGACGAGACCTAACCCCGAAACGGAAAACGTGATTGAAGTCTGTTGCATTCTTCAGCGATACATATCTCTTCATGTTCATTCACCAAACTTGCTTCCCGCTACTCAGGTGTTCGCCACGGAGTCCCCCTCGTGGAGTAAGCCCCGAGGCGCGCCTACGCGCACGTCCTCGGGTCCAGGCTCCGCATCTCGCTTGCAAGCTTCCCTCGGCAAGCCCTTGGACGACCATGTGGTACTGACGGTAATCGCAACCGGACGGAACTTGACTTAACCGTTTACGCGGCGAGTCGATTTCGGCCCTTCCGCCGCCGTCGTCTCAGAATCGCCCGACCTGCACGGGTACGCGATCGGCGCCGGAAGCCGTGCTTACGATGCCTTCGTCGCTTGTTGGGTTGGTAGGTACGCTTCATTGAGAGATCTTTCCGTTTCGACGTCGGAAGAACAACAGGTCTCCCGGCGTTAAAGGCCGGTCACCTAATGGGCTCTAATCGACAGGCGCTCCATCGAGGTCGTGCGGCGCCCGGACGTAGCCTACGACTATCAGGGAAAATTTGCAAAGGTCCTAGGAGGGCGCTGAGAACCCCCGGCTTGGCCCGACATCCGATGGTATACGCCCTGGTCAGCGGACGGAGGGCCATCCAATCACCTGTTTTTCAGCACCGTCCTAGCTCTTCGGGATTACCCATTCAACCCCCTGCATGAAAAATCGGGGTTAGCAGACACAGCGGCAGCCGCTCGTTGGGATGGACAGAGAGACCGGACCAAACGGAAGGACCACGGGCGCCAACGGAGAGCGCGAAGAAAACCCTCCAGGTTCGCGATTATTCTTCTAACGGGCGTGAGCCGGGTATCCGGAAGACTCCGAAACACTATCCATGCTGGGATTCTACAGGGGGCTGCCCGGTTAACCAGCCCATTGGAACCAGTTCCGGCCCTCCCCACGCCGCCCTGTGTTTGCCATATGATTACTAGCCACACTCAACGATTCCGCAGCAGAGCAGACACGAAAGCAGAGCAGACACGAAAAACCGGCCTGGTACCGCGACAGGCACTCGGGTCTCCTGATCGGGACGTGCAATTTCGGGGCTAGACCTCTTGTTTATCCCCAGTTGTGGAAATGTTTGTGGAAAAGTTCTAACGGCGCGGGAATGAGGGGAGATCATCCGCGTGACGCAGCCCGACTCCATTGCTCACAAAGATGAGTTGTTGGCCGGACTACGTTCCAATCTGTCCGCAGCAAAGTGGGCAACCTGGTTCTCGGGGGTCCGGATGGAGTTCAACGAGCAAACCGTCCTCGTTGTCGCCCCCTCGGATTTCCACCGCCGTTGGCTCGAGAACCACTACCAAGAACTGATAGAAGCCCTCGCCCACGATCTCCTCGGTAAGGACATCCTTGTTCGATACACAACCGAGCGCGCTCCGTCTCGGGAAGAAATCACTCCTCCACCACCGACGCCGCCGGACCGCGAACCCGGCAGGATACCCGCCACATCCGGACCTCCACCGTCGCCGGAAGGTGGTTCCCGCTACCGGGAAAAGTATGTGTTCGACAACTTCGTAGTGGGCCAATCCAATCGGTTGGCTCTCGCCGCTTCTATGGCGGTAGCCGACAACCCGGCTCAACATTACAACCCGCTCTTCCTATACGGCGGCGCCGGGTTAGGCAAGACCCACCTACTTCACGCCATCGGCCATCGCGCCCGGACCCTTCGTCCCGAGTCCTCGGTCAAGTGCATCACCTCCGAACATTTCTTCAACGACTTCGTCGATGGCATACGCCGCAAGCGGATGGACAAGTTCAAGCATCGATACCGTGACATCGATCTGCTGCTTCTCGACGACGTTCAATTCTTCCAGGGCAAGGAACAGATCCTCGAAGAACTCTTCCATACCTTTAATACGCTCCACCAGTACGACAAGCAGATGGTGCTCACCTGCGACCGTCCTCCCAAGGATCTCGGCATCGAGGAACGCCTTCGATCAAGATTCCAATGGGGCCTCCTCGCCGATATCGGTCCTCCCGACGTTGAAACACGTTTGGCCATCCTGCGCCGGAACGCCGAATACGCTCCCCAGACCGTCCCCGGTGAGGTGCTCGACTTTATTGCTCGTCATATAACCGACAACATTCGACAGTTGGAGAGCGCCTTGACGCGCATTACTACCTTCGCAGGCCTTGTTCAAGAGCGCATCACGATCGATCTCGCCCGTCGACAACTCACCGATCTAATACCTGGCTCGATGGACCGGACCCCTGCCCCAGCCGCCATAATCGCAGTCGTCGCCGCCTCATACGGATTCTCGGTTCGCGACATGGAGGGCCCGAGTAGACGACAACCCTTGGTCACCGCTCGGCAGATCGCCATGTACCTCTGCCGAACCCTCACAGACCTCTCCCTCCCCAAGATCGGTAAACAATTCGGCGGGCGTGACCACTCCACCGTCCTCCACGGAGTGAACAAGATCTCAAGGCTCGTGCAGTCTGATCCCCAGTTCGCCCGACGCGTCACCGACCTGGGGAAAGAACTGTGTTCAAGATGACAATACTTCCACAGGCCCCGCCGCAACGACGCGTCTTTTATGGAAAACCCTTTTCGATATCCCCGATCCCCGACCGAAGACTTCGGCCATCTGACCTGCCTGAATATTCCACTTATCCACTTATGCCCCTACCCTACGACTACTACTTGAGAAGAAGAAAGAAATGATCAGTCGAAGAAAGGAAAGTGTCCGCCGTGCATATTCGTGCTGACCGTGACGATCTGACCGACGCGTTCACCCGCGCCAACCGTGCGGTGGGCCTGAAAACCGCTCTACCCATACTTCAGGGGGTGCTCTGCCAAGCGATCGGCAACAAGCTCCGGATCACAGGAAGCGACACCGAGATGACAGTCCGCACTTCGGTGGAAGTGGAGGTAATGAAGGAGGGGAAGCTGGTTGTTCCCGGTCGTCTGGCTACCGACGCTATAAAGCGGATGCCGGAGGGGGTGGTGAGCATCCGTTCCGGGGAGGGGGATCTGGAAATCGAGGGAAATGGCCCTCGATTCTCCTTACGCCAGCTCGCGCTGGAGGATTATCCGGATTTGCCGGAACCACGCATGGCTGATGCTGCCCGGGTCGACGGTGTGGCGTTGGTCGAGGCGGTGAACCAAGTGGTAGTGGCGGCGTCTACCGACTCGGCGCGGCCCATCCTGACAGGGGTGCTTATCGAGAGCGGGGACAACGGGTTGCGGTTGGTAGCGACGGATAGTTACCGGCTGGCGGTCAAGGATGTGGCCGGGGTCGATGTAAGTGGATCTGCCCTGGCGCCGGCTCGCGGCCTCCGGGAATTGGGTCGGACCGTGGCGGCCCCGGAGATACAGATGAGTCTGGGGGAACGCGAGGTGGTCTTCGCGTCCGACCGGGGGTCGCTCAGCATCAGGCTGATCGACGGCACCTTCCCAAACTACCGTCAACTGTTACCGGAGAAGTATCCGAACGAGGTGCTTGTCGACAAGGACCGACTGCTCGAGGCGGTCAGGCGAGCTTCGTTGGTGGCGGAAGACCATATACCGATCCGCCTTAAGCTGACCGAGGGCGGGGTGCATATGTCGGTGAGTCGACGGGATGTGGGTGACGAGGCGGAGCCGATAGAAGGAGAGTATCGGGGCGAAGAAGAAACCGTGGATATTGCGTTTAACGCGCGCTTCCTGCATGACGGGGTAACCGCGCTGGAGGGTGAGCGGGTCAGGATCGAGGTACGGGACGGATTCAAGCCCAGTGCGATCAAAGCGGCGGATGACGACGCCTTCCTCTACATGCTCATGCCGGTGCGCGTTTGAGGAACCCTATCCCAGCAATATGACACCCGTGGGCGCCATATAGCCCAATTTTTCTGAGGCATAACGTGAATCAGGGCTAGGACTGAACAGTGCAGCTTGCTTGGTTGGAGTTGACGGAGTTTCGTAGCTACGAGGCGATCCGATGGATGCCGGAGGCAGGGGTCAACCTGTTGGTAGGACCGAATGCGGTCGGCAAGACAAACCTCTTGGAAGGCATCGGTTATCTGGCTTCGTTGAGGTCGTTCCGAAAGGTCAGCGACGCCATCCTCGTTAGGGACGGAAGTCCGGCGGCGATAATCCGGGGGGAGGTGAAGGGGGAGGCGACCTCCAGCTTGATCGAGGTGGAGGTGCCGAGGGAGGGCAGGAGGAGAGCCCAGGTCAACCGGACCCGTCTGGGACGAGTCACGGATCTCCTGGGCAAGATCAGATGCGTGGCGTTCCTGCCGGACGACCTGGATATAGTCAAGCGAGGGCCTCGCTATCGGAGACAGTTGGTGGATTCGGTTGCGGTGCAGATCTGGCCGGCCGCGTACCGGGATCAGCAAGAGTACGACCGCACCTTGAGACAGCGTAACGTGCTGCTGAAGCAATGGCGGTGGCGAGGGGACACCGCCACCCTGGACGTATGGGACGAGCGACTGGCTCGGACCGGAGGTCGGGTGACGGCCCGGCGTCGATCAGCGATCCGGGCCTTGGAGGCCGCGGCCCGCCGCGCCTATCGGGACATTTCGGGTAAGGCGACGAAGCTGTGGATCGGCTACCGACCGAGTTGGGATCAGCGGCGGCGGGATCCCTCCGATAACGGTACCGGGGTGGAGGCGGCCCTGCAGGAGGCGCTGGAGCAGGCAAGAGCGACCGATCTGGAGCGTCGGGTGACCACGGTGGGTCCCCATCGAGATGACATCGCTCTGATGTTGGACCAAAGGGATACGCGGGTACGCGCCAGCCAGGGTGAGCAACGGAGCTTGATTCTCGCCCTTCGAGTAGCTGCTCACCACGCTATCCGCAGGACCACGGGCGAGCCTCCCATTCTTCTCCTCGACGATGTGTTCTCCGAGTTGGACCTTGACCGGTCGGCCGCCTTGGCGACCGCCCTACCGAAGGCGCAGACCTTCATCACTACCAATTCCGTGGAGGGGATCCCGGTCGAGGGGCGTCGATGGCGCCTCGACGGAGGGACACCGCGGTGAGTCGACGGACTTCACGCGATGAAATGGAAGACATCGTGGCGGGATTCGATAAGGAAGTAGCCCTGGTCTTGAATCGGATATGGGAATACGAAAACCACCTGGGGGATCAACAGGATTACGTGGAGGAAATGGAAGACCTCGGGGAGGGCCTGAGGGCTATTCTGGCTCGGCTGGGACTCCCGTCGATTGAAGTCCTCCAGGAACTGCGGGAACACTGGAACCGCCTCGCCGGTCATCATTGGGGTTCCCAAGCCGCCCCGATTGTGGTACGACATGGTGTATTGATCGTAGAGGCAGCCGATCGCCGCTTGGTCCGGCGGCTTCGATATGACACGGATAGCTTGTTGAACCGACTACAGAGTCACTTCGGCAAAACCTTTGTTTCTGAGATCGAGGTTGTCAGCCCATCCGCCGAGCGGAGGTGGTGAGCGAATTAAAAATCCCAGGTCAACACATATTTCGCTAGTGGAGGCGAAGGCGGGGATTCTTGGATTATGTCGCCGTTTCCACTAGTCTATGCAGGTGGGTTATCTCGGGTTTCCGGGACGTCTCTCCGAGACTAGGACGCCCCGCGGTAAACGGGCTGTGGGCTGTTCGAACTACTGGTAGCGATACGAAGAGGAAGGAAACCGTGACCGCGAATCCAGCGGCCAGTTATGGCGCCAAGGACATCAAGGTACTTCCCGGTCTGGAAGCGGTCCGGCGTCGTCCGGGCATGTACATCGGTACAACCGGCCCCCGCGGGTTACACCACCTGGTATGGGAGGTCGTCGATAACGCCGTGGATGAGGCGATGGCGGGATACGCCACGCGTATCGATGTGGTGCTGCGGGCCGACGGCGGCTGTTGCGTTACCGACAACGGAAGAGGGATACCGGTAGCCCGTCATCCGAAGACCGACAGATCGGCGCTGACCACCGTACTCACCACCCTTCATGCGGGCGGGAAGTTTGATGCGGGCGCGTATACCGTTTCGGGAGGTCTACATGGAGTCGGCGTCTCGGTGGTGAACGCCCTCTCTAGGCGCCTGGAGGCGGATGTGGAGCGGGACGGATTCCACTGGCACCAGACCTTCACGAGAGGAAAACCGGAGTCGGTCGATCTGCGCAAGGGCTTGATAGCGGGTGGAACAAGCACGACGATCACCTTTTGGCCGGATCCGGACATCTTCGGGGAAGGAGCGCAATTCACCTACAGTCGGGTCGCGAAACGACTGCGGGAACTGGCTTTCCTGAATCGAGGACTGGAGATAAGACTCACCGACGAGCGGGAGGGGGATCACTCGGAGGTCTTCTGTTACCAGGGTGGGTTGAGAGACTTCGTCCGTCACCTGAATAGGCATAGGGATCCACTGCACGGCCAGGTGATGTACCTGGAGGACGCCGGCGACGACGCCGAGCTGGAGGTGGCGATGCAGTGGACGGCCTCCTTCAACGAGAACGTGCTCAGCTTCGCCAACAACATAAACACCCGCGAAGGCGGAACTCACGAGGAAGGCTTCCGGACCGCTCTGACCAAGGCGGTTAACGAATTCGCAAGGTCGAGAAACATCCTCAAGGACAAGGACGCAAACCTGTCGGGCGAGGATGCGCGGGAGGGTCTCACCGCGGTGATCTCGGTAAAGGCCCGCAACCCGCAATTCGAGGGACAGACCAAGACGAAACTCGGTAACACCGAGATCCGCAGCTATGTGCAGAAGACCCTTAACCGCATGCTGCCCGAATGGTTGGCGCGCCACGGCAAGGACGCCAGGCGGATCATCGAGAAGGCTCGCCAGGCCCAGCATGCCAGAGAGGCTGCCCGTAAGGTCCGAGACGTGATCCGTCGCAAGTCTTTGCTCGACTCCTCCCGCTTACCCGGGAAGTTGGTGGATTGCTCCGCGCGAGAACCGGACCGGGCCGAGCTGTTCATCGTGGAGGGCGACTCGGCTGCGGGACCGGCCAAGAACGGCCGGGACTCGATGTTCCAAGCGGTGCTACCTATTCGAGGCAAGATTCTGAATGTCGAGAAGGCTCGCTTGGCGCGGGCGTTGCAGAACAAAGAGATTCTGGCGCTCATCACCGCCATCGGAACCGGAATAGGCGAGGAGTTCGACTTGGAGAAGGCGAGGTATCACAAGGTGATCCTCCTGACGGACGCAGACGTTGACGGCGCCCATATCCGCACCCTTCTTCTCACCTTCTTCTACCGCCAGATGCAACCTCTCATAGAAGCCGGGTATGTCTATATCGCAGTACCACCCCTGTACCGGGTCAAGATCGGACGGCGGGTGCATTATCTTGCCGACGACGTCGCGCTGGACGCGTTCAAGGCCCGCCATCCCCGGGCCCGGCCTACCAGGTTCAAGGGATTGGGTGAGATGAACGACGGGGAACTAGGCGAGACTGCCCTGCACCCGGATACCCGGACCCTAGTCCAGGTAGGCCTGAGCGATGCGGCGGGCGCCGACGAGGTGTTCTCGATCCTTATGGGTGGGGATGTGGCCGCACGGAAGAGCTTTATCCAGCACAACGCCGGAGACGTTCGCTTTCTGGATATCTGAGAGGTGAGTACGTGAGCAGTCGGCCTAATGGAGATGATCGAAGGCGGGTGACTGCCGTGGACATCAACGACGAGATGTCCAAGTCCTTCGTCGAATATGCGATGTCGGTGATCGTGTCGAGGGCCCTTCCGGACGTGCGGGACGGCCTCAAACCGGTGCAGAGGCGGATTATCTATGCGATGGACGATATGGGGGTTCGGCCAAGCGCTTCCCACCGCAAGTCAGCAACAGTGGTCGGCGAGGTAATCGGTAAGTACCACCCGCATTCGAATGATGCCATCTACGACGCTCTGGTACGGATGGGCCAATCCTTCTCTTTGCGCTATCCGTTGATCCATCCACAGGGCAACTTCGGTACCACCGATGATCCACCCGCGGCAATGCGCTATACCGAGTGCCGCTTGGCGGAGCTGGCCGCGGTCCTGCTTGACGGAATCGACGAGGACACGGTGGAGTTCATCGACAACTTCGACGGTTCGGAGTCGGAGCCGACCGTCCTGCCCGCCCGGTTCCCGAACATGTTGGTGAACGGTTGTCAAGGGATTGCGGTTGGAATGGCGACCAACATCCCACCCCATAACCTCGGGGAGATCATCGAAGCCTGCCTGTACGGATTGAAGCATCCGGATGCCGGGCCTGAGGAGTATCTGTCAATAGTCAAAGGTCCGGACTTTCCGACCGGCGGTTACGTCATCGGCACGAAGGAGATCAAGCAGGCCCTCGTGTCGGGTCGAGGATCGGTCAAGATGCGGGCCGTTGCCGATATCAAGCAGCGCCCCCGAGGCCGCAGCAGCATCATCGTTACCGAACTCCCCTATCAGGTGAGCCAGGACCGGGTGATGGAGCGAATCGCCCAGCTCGTACAGAGAAAGACGATTGCGGGGATCGCGGATCTCCGCAATGAGTCCTCGTCCCGGGTGGGCGTTCGCCTCGTTATCGAGTTGAAGAAAGGCGCTAATTCGAACGTCGTCCTGAACCAGCTGTTCAAACATACGAAACTCCAGGAGAGCTTCGGCGTGAACGCGGTGGCGCTGGTCGATGGCGTGCCACGCACCTTGAACATCGCCGAGATGGTCCAGTACTTCCTCGATCACCAGATGGAGGTGGTTGAACGACGCACCCGTTTCCGGTTGGGTCGGGCGCTCTCCAGGGCCCACATCCTCGAGGGCCTGATCGTGGCGGTGGACAACATCGATGAGGTGATCGCGTTGATCCGGGGGAGTAAGGACTCCGAAAGCGCTAGGCGGGCGCTCATGGAGCGGTTCCCGCTGTCGGAGATCCAGGCGAGGGCCATTCTCGACATGCCGCTCCGCCGGTTGACCTCGTTGGAAACGTCCAAACTGCGCGCCGAGTACGCCGAACTCCAGGATCGGATCGCCGATCTGCAGGCGATCCTGGCCGACCCGTCCCGCCGCCGGGCGATCATCGCCGAGGAGCTGGCGGCGACCCGGGACCGGCACAGCGACCCTCGCCGTACCCGGATACTGCCCGCGGAGGCGGAGCTGTCGCTGGAAGACCTCATAGCGGATGACGAGTTGATCGTGACCGTATCCAAGAAGGGCTACGTCAAATCGGTGAACGCCGCCACCTACCGCTCACAAGGCAGAGGCGGCAGAGGGGTGAAGGCGGCCGCCTTGCGGGGAGATGATTATCTAACCCAGGTGATCCATACAACGGCTCTCGCCTACCTGCTGTTCTTTACCAACAAGGGACGGGTGTATCGGATCAGGGCGCACGAGATACCGCGCAAGTCGCGGACCGCCAAAGGGGTGCTGGTCCAGGGGGTCTTGCCGATGGAGCCGGACGAACGCGTCGAAGCCCTGGTCGACACACGCGACTACGAGACTCTCGGGTACATGGTGATGGTCACCAAGCAAGGCAAGGTGAAGAGAACCGCCTTCCGGGAATACAACAGCCGGTACGCGCGGTTGGTGGCGATCAGCCTGGTGGAAGGCGACGAGGTGGTTGCGGTCCACTCGACCAATGATAAAAGCGACATTTTTCTGTTTACCCGTGAAGGCAAGGGAATCCGCTTCTTCGAGAAAGATATCCGTGCCACGGGTCGGTCCACGCGGGGCGTGAAGGGCATAAAACTTGGCCCCACCGACGAAGTGGTCGGCGCCGCCGTCACCAAACCCGAAACCGAAAAGGAAGAGAAACGCCGTAAGAAAGAGAAACTCCGTAAGCAGGAGGATGAAGTCCTGCTGATGACGTCGAGCGGTCACGGCAAGCGTCTGAGAAACCGGTTGTTCAGGATGCAAAAGCGTGGCGGAATGGGTATGAAGGCGATAAAGCTCGGTCCAGAACGGGGTGATTTGGTTGGCGCCCGTTCGGTTACCGAGGGCAGTGAGGTGGTGGTGGTCTCGTCCGAAGGAATCGCCATCAGGATAAAGACGGATCAGATCAGCCGCCAGGGCCGTTACGCGAGCGGGGTGAAGATAATGGACCTCTCCGAAGGCGCCAGGGTCAGTTCCTTCGCGCCTTTGCCGTCGGACAGGAAGTGACCTGCCGCCGGTCGGGCAGGGCGGTGCTGGAGAGGCGGTTGCAAGGTGGCTCGCCGGCCGGCCGCCGATTCTCTGAGCAGGTAGTTCGCCGACCGGCTAACCCTGCCGGATTCATTTCTCGGTATGCTCACCCACCAAGGATGGGACCAACATAGGATGATCGGTGTGCGACTCGAGGTCGGCGGAGATGAGACCTTCGCGCGTCAACGGGTGCGGAGGATTCTACGCAAGTTGGATCCGTGGACTGTCTTCAAGGTTTCGTCGGTGCTCGCGGCGTTGGCCGGCCTCTGCTTCGTGCTCCTCTCGGTGATGTTGTGGGCCGTCATCAGCCGTTTGGGATTGACCGGCGCGCTCGATTCGGCCGCCGAGCGAGTGGCTCTTATCAGCCCGGGGGAATCGCTGTTCAAGTCGGGCGGCGAATACATGCGGGGCATGGTTCTTTTGTCGGCGAGCTGGATGATGGGCGTCACGGCGATCGCCACCATCGGCGCCGTCCTGTACAACCTCTTGGCCGAATTGGTCGGCGGGGTCGAGTTCACCCTGGTTCAGGAGGTACCCACCGCGTCGGCCGACCACGGTGAGCGGACCACCGTTCGGGGAAACTGATGGCCACCGTTCGCAGAGTTCGCCGGGTTATCCGAAAGTTCGATCCCTGGACCGTCTTCAAGGTCGGCCTCTTGATGCATGCGGTCTTTGCGATCGCCGCGCTGATCGGCCTGCTGGTCCTCTGGTCCTTGCTGGTGAGAGTGGGCATCCCGCAAGCGCTGGACGACTTCCTGGCGTTGATAAGCCTCATCGAAGAAGACACCGTGTTCTTCGACAATGGGGGTAGGTTCGTGCGGGTAGCCATCTTTTTCACGGTTACCTTCGGGGTGGCGATGACCCTCCTCACCACTCTGGCCGCGGTGCTCTACAACCTGGTTTCGGATGTTGTGGGCGGGGTCGAAGTGGTCATGTTGGAAGAAACGCTGCGGGTTCCGGCGCCGATGAAGGTCCCCGAACCGTGGTCGGGTTCGTCTGAGGCGACGCCGGATCAGGTAGACATGCCCACCCTTCCGGTGTAGTCGGGAAGGATGGCAATGATGCAGTCTCCAAGTCGATGGGAATGGTCACCGGGGCGCCGGGCGCCTACGACGGTGCTGAAAAACAGGTGATTGGATTGGCCCTCCGTCCGCTGACCAGGGAGTTTACCATCGGATGTCGGGCCAAGCCGGGGGTTTCTCAGCACCCTCCTAGAGGATTTGGATGAACGGCGCGGCTCCGGCCACTACGCAGAGAACCCCGGTGGTCGGTTCCACCGCGCAACGAGCCCCGCTCCTCGCGATCGAGGACCTTCATGTCCGTTTCGAGGCGCTGACCGAGACGGTGCACGCGGTGAGTGGCGTCAGCCTGACGGTCTCCCCTAGCGAAACCTTCGCGCTGGTAGGGGAGTCCGGTTCCGGCAAGAGCGTATCCATGCTGTCCGTGATGGGCCTGTTGCCGTCGCCGCCGGCCGTGGTGTCGGGGTCTATCCGGTTCGAGGGCCGTGAAGTGCTCGGAATGTCGGGAAAGGATCTCAACCGGTTTCGCGGTCGTGACGTCGCCATGGTTTTCCAGGAACCGATGTCCTCCTTGAACCCGGTCCATCGGGTGGGCCGACAGATCGGCGAAAGCCTCCGCATTCATAAGGGTGTCGGCCGGGCCGAATCAAAGCGTAAGGCGATACGGCTGCTGGATCGGGTAGGAATACCGTCCGCCTCGTCTCGGGTGGACGACTTTCCCCACGAGTTCTCCGGAGGCATGCGCCAGCGAGCGATGATCGCCATGGCGCTGGCCTGCAATCCCAAGCTATTGATCGCCGACGAACCTACTACCGCGCTCGACGTGACCGTACAGGCGCAGATCGTCGACCTGGTTCGGGAACTCCAAGAGGAGTACCGGTTGGCGGTCATCTGGATCACCCATGACCTGGGAGTGGTTGCCGAACTGGCCGATCGGGTAGCCGTCATGTATGCAGGGCGGATACTGGAGACCGGGGAGGCGGCCGATCTATACCGGTCGACTCGACATCCCTATACATCCGGACTGCTGCGTTCCATCCCTCGTCTCGACAGACCGGTGGCAACCCGCCTCGCGGAGATTCCGGGGTCTCCGCGCCGGGTGTCGAAGAAGCTGACCGGCTGTCCCTTCCATGAACGTTGCCCACTGTTAGGCGAGGAATGCGAGAAGGATCTCCCGGACCTGGTGGAGGTAGGGCCCGGTCGTCACGAATCGGCGTGCATCCATCACCATATGATGAGCCGCGCCGTCGATCTTTGGCCGGGCGACGCCGGCGCCGCCGTCATCACGCCCGGCCGTCAGAAGCCCTCGGAAGTAGTTATCTCGGTGCGTGATCTCCGCGTACATTTTCCGATCAGAAGAGGCCTGCGCGGATCCCGGAGGGCGGTGGTAAGAGCGGTGGACGGTCTTGACCTGGACATAGTCAAGGGGCGCACTCTCGGGGTAGTAGGGGAAAGCGGCTGCGGGAAGACCACACTCGGGCGTTCCCTGGTGGCGCTGGTACGTCCGACCGCCGGAACGATCGAAATCAAGGGACGCCCGATCAACCATCGGAGCGGAAGACACCGGCGAGCCGTACAGATGATCTTCCAGGACCCCTTCTCGGCCATGAATCCCGGCATGCGGGTGGAGGCGGTGATCGCCGAGCCGCTCCGAATACACCAGATGGACACACCGGGCGGAATCCGCCGGCGGGTGAGCGAGCTTCTCGATCTGGTCGGCCTCCCTACCGACGCCGGTCGGCGTTATCCACACGAGTTCAGCGGCGGCCAGCGGCAACGCATCGCCATCGCCCGGGCCCTGGCGGCTGATCCTGAGGTGATCGTTTGTGACGAACCGGTTTCCTCTCTCGACATGTCCGTGCAAGCTCAGGTCGTGAACCTTCTCGGGGACCTGCAAGCGAGGACCGGCGCGGCGCTGGTCTTCATAGCGCACGACCTGGCCGTGGTGCGACATATCTCTCACGAGGTGGCGGTTATGTACCTGGGCGAGATCGTGGAACGGGCGCCGCGTCATGATATCTACGCGGAACCCCTGCACCCGTACACCAAGGCGTTGCTCGAGGCGGTGCCCAAGCCGGACCCCGGCATGGTGGACAGCCAGGTTCGTACCCGCCTTGTAGGAGATCTCCCCAGCCCTGCGGACCCCCCGCCGGGATGCCGTTTCCATACCCGATGTCCGGTGGCGATCGAAGGCGTGTGTTCCAGCATCAAGCCGGAGTTGGCCGAGGTGTCCCCCGGTCGGTGGGTGTCATGCCACCTGGTCAACCCGCCCCGGCGGAAGCCGGCGCCGGGCTGATCCGTCGCTTGAGATTCGTCGACAGGACGGTCGGCAAGAACATAGCAGTCTGGGCTCGGCGCGGGGGAATCGTTACGGCTACCCTCATAGAACGGTGACCATAGTCCACCGGTCGGATATGGAATAACGAACTCCACTCCTTGGCGGGAGGTAGAAAGGAGCCAGAAATGCAGCTACGAAACCGACTCAAAGGCCTAATGCTGATGTGTATCGTCGCGCTGATAGCAGTTTCGTGCGGCGGGGATGATCCTGAACCTGCACCGACTGTGGCCACCGAAGCATCAACGGTTGCTACCGGCGCCCCCGCCACCACCCAGCCACCGGCGCCGCCTACCACCGTGACGGAGTCGGTATCCG
>CAZEZF010000014.1:18471-43742 GCA_964516495.1 uncultured Acidimicrobiia bacterium
CCGGCACGGAAACGACTACCGCAGAGGAGACGCCCACTACGACGCAGGCGCCCACCACAACCGCCATGCCGGAGCAGCCCGCAGAACCGATCCAGATCCGCGCCGCCGTCACCGGGGATGAGTCGACCCTAAACCCGTACACATATATCAGCGGCTTCCCCGGTTGGAACCTGCTGATGCTCCAATACGACTCGTTGATGCAGCTCGACCGTAACGGGGTGCCGAGGCCTTGGCTGGCTTCCAGCGTGTCTGTCAACGAGGACCTGACCGAGTATTCCGTGACCTTGGTGGAGGGTGTCACCTGGCACGACGGGCAGCCCTTGACGGCTCACGACGTGGACTTCAGCGTCGACTACTACATCAATAACGTGGAAGCGAGCCGCTTCGCGCGGGATCTGAGGGGTGTGGAGGATCTGGTGGTGACGGACGATCACAACGCCACCTTCGTGCTGGGGAGCCCCAATGCAGGGTTCGAGCTGGCTGCGCTGGCTGACGTTCCGATCATCCCGCGCCACATCTGGGAAGGAGTGGAGGTCCCCTCCGAGCACCAGTTCCCGGGTGGAACCAACATCGGCACCGGCCCATACAAACTCATCGACTATGTAGAGGGTCAGAGCTACCGTTTCGAAGCCAACCATGACTACTTCCGGGGCGCTCCGGCGGTTGACGAGTTGGTGGTGATCGTCTTCGCCGACGACGCGGGCGCCCAGGCTGCTATCCGTACCGGCGAAGTGGATGTGATTTTCGAGCGGATCCCTCCGGAGCAGATCGATCTGCTCGACTCCCAGGATCCTCTTGACGTGATTATCGGACCCGAGTTCACCACCCAGATGATCAACTACGACACCTCGAAGCGCCCCTTCGACGACGTTGCGGTCCGCCAAGCCATCAACCTGGCTATGAACCGCCAAGACATCGTGGACACGGTCTTCCTGGGAGCGGCTACCCTCGGCAGTCCCGGTTGGATCCATCCGGGCCACCCGTCCTACAACCCGGCCATAGCTACGGTCTACGACCCGGCCGCGGCTAACACCTTGCTGGACGAAGCAGGCTATCCCGACAGCGACGGCGACGGCGTTCGGGAGTTCGACGGGGCGCCGATGTCGTTCGAGATCGTTACCAACGCCCCGGACTCGCTCCGACTTCGGATAGCCGAACTGACCGTGGAGATGCTGGCGGCTATCGGCATCGAAACCTCGGTGGCGGCGGTCGAGACCGGAACCTGGGAGCAGGCTGTCTGGCCGGGTTTCGACGTTAACAACGGACGGAACTACGACATCGCCATGTGGGGCTGGTCGGCGCCTGTGCAGGCGGACCCGTTGCGGCTCCCACAGCTGGTTGCCAGCGTGCCGGCCGGCGGATTCCTCAACCTGACCGGTTACGAGAACGCCGAGATGGACGCGTTGTCGGAAACGCTCGGGCAGGAGCCGGATCGTGACGAGCGGAACGCCATCCTGGGCCGTATGCAGGAGATAATCGCCGAGGACCTTCCATTCGTGCTTCTCCTGTATCCGGACGGGGCCTACGTATACGATTCCAGCACCTACGCGGATTGGGAGTTCATCGCGGGCCAAGGCATCGTAAGCAAACTGTCCCTGCTGCCACCCTCCGCGCGCCCCTAAAGGCGCGCGGATCCACCGGATCCGAGGTGGGTTGACAGATTGAGAAGGCGCATCGACCTACGACGGCTTGCCCAGTACGGGGTGGTCGTCCTGGTAGCGGTAACGCTGAACTTCTTACTGCCGCGACTGATGCCCGGCAACCCGCTGGTGCTGATCGCGGGAGTTGATGTCGGTCTTCTCAGCCCCGACCAGCGGGCGGAGATCGTGGCGCGCGTGGGCTTGGACGCCCCGTTATGGAAGCAGTACCTGCGCTACTGGGGCGACATCGTCACCGGGGATTTCGGATACTCATTCCGTTCGAGCCGGCCGATCGTGGATATGATCCTCGATCGGCTGCCGTGGACCCTTCTGATTACCGGACTGTCGTTGGTCCTGTCAGCGGTGGCGGGGGTTACTCTCGGAGCGATTTCGGCGTGGAGAAGAGGGAGCACAGGCGACTTGAGCATGCTTACCGGCATGATCTCGGTCGAGTCTTTGCCATCCTTTTGGCTGGGTATGGTTCTGATATCGATCTTCGCTGTTCAGTTGGGCGTGCTCCCCTCGTTCGGAGCGGTGACGCCGGCATCCGATCTGGTGGGGTGGGCTCATGTCTGGGACATCATCAGCCACACCATCCTGCCGGCGGCCACGTTATCCATTCTGGCTACCCCGGGTGTCTACATGACGATGCGGTATTCGATGCTGGAGACCCTGGGTGAGGATTACATACGCACCGCGAGGGCCAAGGGCGCCGGGGAGCGCCGCGTCTTGTTCGGACATGTCGCCCGGAACACCATAGCTCCGGTCATCACCGTGCTGGCCATCCGGCTGGGCTTTGCCTTCGGAGGCACGGTGATCATCGAAACGGTGTTCTCGTATCCGGGTCTGGGCCGGCTGGTGTTCGAAGCGGTGTCGGGGCGCGACTATCCGGTAATGCAGGCGGCATTCCTGGTGTTTACGGCGGCGGTGCTCCTGGCTAACCTGCTGGCCGACCTGCTGTATCCCCTGATCGATCCCCGGACGAGGACATCCTGATGAGCGTCGGCGTTCAGGCGGCGCGACGGTCGGCGCGGCGCCGTTCCCGGATGCCCACCTTGTTCGGAGTGAGTGGGGGGATAATCGTCGGCGTCCTGTTGTTCGGCGCCGTGCTCGCTCCGTTTCTGGCGCCATACGATCCGACCGAGCGAGTGTCAAGACCCTTCCTTCCTCCTAGTTCGGAGCACCTGCTCGGCACCAACGACGTCGGGCAGGACCTCCTTTCCGAACTCATCTTCGGGGCGCGCGTGTCGCTGTCCGTCGGGATAGTGGCTGCGCTGGTGGCCCTGCTGATCGGAACCACGGTGGGGGTCATCGCCGGTTACTACCCGAAACGCCTGGGGGCGGTGATGATGCGAGGGGTCGACGTGATTCTGATCCTGCCTTTCCTACCCTTGCTGATCGTGCTGGCCGCCTATCTGGGCAGGAGTCTGCTCAATACGATCCTGGTGATCGGTATCCTCATCTGGGCTGAACCGGCGCGAATCATCCGGTCCCAGGTACTATCACTGCGAGCCCGCGAGTATGTTTTGGCGGCCCGGTCGATGGGCGCTCCGGACCGCTGGACCATACTGCGACACATCGTTCCGAGGACCGCTCTCCTCGCCACGGGTTCTTTCGTCCGGGCCGTGTCGAGCGCCATCCTCCTGGAAGCGTCGCTGAGCTTCCTGGGTCTCGGGGATCCCATTCAGAAGAGTTGGGGTTCAACTCTGTTCTGGGCGCAGGCGCGGGGCGCCTTCCTCACCCCGGCATGGAAGTGGTGGGTGCTCCCGCCGGGGCTGCTGATCATGCTGGCGTCTCTGGGCTTCGCCCTGATCGCCTTCTCCCTGGAGGAGCGCATCAACCCACGCCTGTAATCCTGACGGCCCATGGTCGGCTACGTCGTTTCGGACAGGCCATCGGTCGGTTATCGACCCCCGATATAGTCGCCGGAGGACCTATCCGGCGAGAACTCGGCGATCTCCATCCCCGCAGAGCGGGCTAGTCGAAGGTAGACACCCTCGGGGTCGCCCGGACTGTTGATACCGGGTGGATAGGCGCCGCGGGCTGCCGCCACCACCGCCGCGGATATTGAAACGGCTCGCAGAAAGGCGTCGTCGTCGACCACTCCGAGGACCCGGTTGGCTGCTCCGCCTCGGCGGTACCGGCTCGTTTCGACAACCGCGGCCAGCCAGGGTGAATCGTCCGGCGCAGCCCGGCAGGTGACCCAGGGCCCTCTTAGGGGGCCGGCGACCCGGCCCGCCCATAGAGGACCGACCGGCTCGGGGAAGGTAACCGGGGTTCCCGCACCGAGCGGGCGTCCGGGAACGGTCCAAGCCAGCCGAGTCCGGGTGGGTGACATGTTCGGATCAGCCATCGACAGCGCCAAGGCGGCGGCCAGGCCTGACCCCAAGGCGGCGCCGTTAACGACCGTAGCCGCGCCTACCGGATAGTTGTCCGGTAGGTCGGCGCCTATCACCACGGGAATATCGGACGCAAACGCCTCGTTGAGGAAGGGCGCCGAGTCTTCCGAGACATCGGAAACGGCCAACGCATCGCATCGCTCTAAGGACGAGATCAACTCTGAATCCTTGTAACCGGGATCACCCGACAGGAAACCGATCTGTACATCCGGTTCGGCTAGTAGAACCCTTGACGCCCGTCGGGCCAGGCCGCCGCTCAGGTGCAACGCCACCCGGGTAGTCATCGGTCGGTCGGGACCGGTACCCAGATTCCGCGGTCAGCCGGCGGTTTGACGATTACGGGGGGACGGCGGGTGACCAGCACCAGAACCGCCGCCAAAGCCGCCAGCACGAAGAGCACCCGTAACTTCATAAGCATGAGTGTAGGCGGCGCCCATTGATAAGCTCGAAGCGATACGCCGATAGCCGACACCACCGACACCAAGGATCAACCCACCCAGCAGCACGCCGCCGACTGTCATGGCCCAGACACCGACCCGGTTTACTCCTGCTTGCATCCCCTTATGCGGTACTGTCCGATGACCGATCAGAGCCCTTGTTATGGCAGCGGCCCCCAGGTATTGTCCCGCCAGGTCGGTCAACCGGCGGAGATGGCGGCGTTGATCCTTTCGGGGGATGAAGGAGGCTATCGTCAACTCCCACCCACGGAGGAATACGAGATGATCTCCCTTTTGGTTCGACCTACCTACTCCCTGACGGAAGCGGCGCGGCTGCTTCGGATAAGGCCGGCCACGCTCCGGTGGTGGCTTGAAGGAGGCTTCCGCGGTTCCAAGCGGTATCCACCAGTACTTCGGGACGCGGCTACCGGAGACACACGCGTGTCCTGGGGAGAGTTCGTCGAGGCTGCCTATCTACGGGAATATCGCCAACATCTGCCTCTCCAACGGCTTCGCCCGCTTCGAGAGGCGCTAAGGATCGAGTTCGATACGCCGTTTCCGTTTGCTGTATCCAGGCCGCTAGTCGGGGGCCGGGAGCTCGTGTCGGAGATGCAACAGCACTTGGACATCCCCGAGGAACTCTGGATGATCGTCGGATCAGGGCAGCTGACGCTCAGCGCCGCGGCAGAGACCTTCTGTCAGCGGGTGCAGTTCGATGACGCCACCGAGGAGGCCATGAGCTATCTGGTTATGGATGCCCCGGAACCGGTGTACGTCAATCCCGGCTTTTCCTTTGGGATCCCCACTGTAAGGAGGGTACGGACCGAAGTTCTTGCCGAGCTACACCTTGCAGGGGAGACCGCCTCGGCGATCATCGACATCTATGGAGGTCACGGTGTGACCGAGCGCGATATCGAAACGGCGGTCGAATTCGAAACACGGTTTCTGACAGCGGCGTGACCGGAGTGGTTGGCCTCCCGCAGCGTGTGAGGCGGGAGGGCTTACCCGTCCGATTTTTCTTCGATGAGAGCGTCTTGGGTATCGGCAGGGTAATGGCCACCGCGCGAGGTGACTGTGTGTATCCCGGTCATGAGCGCTCTCCCATTCAGACCGGCATGGCTGATGTGCAGTGGATACCGATGGTAGCCGAGCGGGGATGGATCGTTGTGGCCAGGGATAAGAAGATCCGCCATCGCCCGGCGGAGTGGGAGGCGCTCTCAAAGCATCCCCTTCGTATGCTTGTGCTCACAACGGTGGGAAACCTCACTGTGTGGGAGCAACTACGTGTTTTCGTGGCCCGATGGGACCGCATAGAAGAGCTGCTGAAGGAAGACCCGCCATGGATGTACGCCGTGACGAAAAACGGTCTGCGCGAGATGCCAAGCCCAAGTCACCAGTAGGCGCGCATCCGGCCTGATATGATGAACGGGCGACGGACAATGTGGTCGCGACCCGAGGGGTCCTAAGGTAGAGTTTTCTATTGTGAGTATTGAGAAGGTAGCAACGCTCGTCCGGATGGGGGACCCTGATCCCGACGCCGGTTTCTGGCTGACGCGTGCCGTGGTCGAGCGGATAGCTCATCTTCGGGATCTCCAAACGCTTTACTACGGACCGGCCACAGCGGATGGAGGCGAAAACATGATGTTGGGGGGAGACCTGGAGGAATTCGTCGCGCTGTGTCTCGATCGAGATGTGCGTTTCCTGGTTGTCGGCGGTTACGCCGTGGCTGCGTACGGCCACCCCCGCCTTACCAAGGACCTCGATATTTGGCTTTGGGTCGCTCCGGAGAATGCGTCGCGGATCGCCGCGGTGCTTGATGAGTTCGGGTTTGCATCCACCGGGCTCACCGCCGCGGACTTCTCGGTGGAGGGACCGGGGGTTCAGTTAGGCAGGCCGCCTAATCGGATCGACATATTGACCAGCCTTCCAGCCGTGGACTTCGAGTCGTGTTGGGAGCGGCGCGAGGAGTACACACTCGGCTCGCTGACGGTTCCGTTCATAGGCTTGGAGGACCTGGAACGCAACAAACTAGCGGCCGGCCGATACCAGGACTTGGCCGATGTGGAGGCCCTTCGACTCCGTCGATCCACGCGCACGGGCGCGACACCCGAGTAAAGAAATCGGGGCGCCTTCGGGAGGTAGCTTGTCTCAGAAATCGATGCCCCGGATGGCGCGTATACCTTGCTGGTAGGCGTGCTTCAAAGGGGTCATCTCGGTTACGGTGTCGGCGATCTCGATCAGGCGGGCGGGGGCGTCTCGTCCGGTGATCACGACATTCACCTTGGCCGGGCGGTTGGCGATGGTGTCGGCTACCTCGTCACAATCGATCCAGCCCCAGTTGATGGGATAGGTGATCTCGTCGAGCACCACGAGGCGGTGCGTTCCTGCCTCGATCCGGCGCTTCGCCAGATCCCACGTCTCACGGTTTAGTTCGGCCGAGCGATCCAGGTCCTCGCTGTCCCAGGAGAACCCGTCACCACCGGCGATCCAGTCGACGCCGAGGCGGTTGCCGATCTTCTCCTCGCCGACCTTCCACTTACCCGACTTGATGAACTGCACCACGGCGACCTGCCAACCCCGGGCAACCGAACGCATCACCATTCCCATGGCGGCGGTGCTCTTGCCCTTGCCGTCGCCGGTGTTGACAAGGACTATCGAGGGCGCCTGCCGGGTGTCTTGGCGGCGAGGATCTTTCTTACGGGGAGCTTCGCTCATTTGGAACCATTCCTTACCGGGACTATCGCCAAGCCGTCGCCCACCCTGACCACCTCGACGTCGGCGTGGTAGAAGTCCCTTATATAGTCGGCTGTCAACACATGCACGGCGGGCCCGGAGGCGACAATCCGGCCGCCGGCCACCATGAGCAGCCGGTCGGCGAACTGCCCGGCCAGGGTCAGGTCGTGCATAGCGGTGATGATTGTTATGGGTCGTCGGCTACGCAGGTGGCCGATCAGCTCGAGGGCGTTCTGGCCCTGACCGATGTCGAGCGCGGAAGTAGGTTCGTCCAGCAACAGGACGTCGGTTTCCTGGGCGATGGATCGAGCCAGAACCACCCGTCGGCGTTCGCCGCCGCTGAGCTCCGACATCTTCCGAGACGCGAACTGCCGAAGGTCCAGCAGGTCGAGCGCCGACGAGGCGGCCTCGATATCACGGCGCCCTTCCGTTCCCAGGTATGGAAGATGTGGGGTGCGGCCCAGCAACACGTACTCGGTGACCGTCATGGCCAGAGGTATGACGGGTTCTTGAGGGACGAACGCCACCGTTCGGGCCCGATCCCGCTTCCGTAGCAAACTCGAGTCGACCCCGTCCAACTCCACGGATCCGGTGTGCTCTACCAGTCCGGCGATTGCTTTCAAGAGGGTCGACTTGCCGGCGCCGTTGGGTCCGAGCAGGCCCAGCCACTCACCGGTGGGCACCTCCAGATTCAGTTCCTGCAAGATGGACGAGCCGGGTTGGTATGAAACCGACAGGTCACGGATCACGATGCTCATGCCACGTACCGTCGCGTCGTTCGTAACACCAGCATAAAAAACGGGGCGCCGACAAAGGCGGTGATGACCCCGATCGGCAGCTCGGCGGGGCTCACAACCGTCCGAGCAGCCAGGTCCGCAAGGATCAGGAACGCGGCGCCCGCAATCACCGACAGGGGCAGGAGCGATCGGTAGCTCACGCCGACGAGCAGCCGCACGGTGTGAGGAATGACGATACCGACGAACCCTATGAGACCCGTCACTGCCACCGCCGCCGCCGTCGCCAAGGTTGCAAAAACCACCACGATCGTGCGAACCCGGGCGGCCGACAGCCCCAGGCTGTCCACCTCTTCGTCCCCGACGCTCATGACGTCGAGCAAGCGTCGGTGCAGAAGCAGCCCGACGCCGCAGACGACGGCATAGGGTATCAACGCCAGGACCTCACGCCAGCCGGTGGTGGCGAGCAACCCGAGAATCCAGGAGTAGACCTGCCGGATGGAGTCGGCGTTCCTCTGCAGGATATAGGTCTGCACAGCGGTAAAGAACGCCGCCACGGCCACGCCGGCGAGTATCAGCGACACCGCGCTCCTTCCCCCGATCGACCTCCCGACGGCATAGGTGAGCGCTACGGCAACCAGGGCGCCCACGAAAGCGGCTAGGGGAAGCAGGATGGAGGTGGTTCCGGGCGCCAGAGCGATCACCACGGTAGCGCCCAGGCCTCCTCCCGCCGCGACTCCCAGCAGATACGGATCAGCCAGGGGATTGTGGAACACTCCCTGGTAGGAGGCGCCGGACAGGGAAAGAAGGCCACCCACCAGGCCTCCCAAGACAACCCGTGGAAGTCGTATCTCCCAGATGATGGCCTGTTGGATGGTCGAGAGGGTTGAGGGACGACCGCCCAACCCGGACCCGATCAGTTCGGTTATCACCTGTCCGGGGCGTATCCCCGCCGGACCGACGGTGATACCGGACAGAATGGCGAAGATCAACACCGTGACCATAACGCTGAACCAGCCCCAGCGGAGGCTGACCGGCCTCAGATCGATCCGTCCCTGGTTCACGGCTGATCAGGCGCCTGAGAGTAGCTTTCCAGCGTCCACGCTATAAGGCGCGCGAACTCGATCAACCGCGGTCCCCATCGACTCGACAGGTCATCGTCGACCTCGAACAGGTTCTGGTTGCGGACCGCCTGCAGTTCGCTCCAACCGGGACGCTCGGCGATGGACTCCGCGGTGGTGCCGCACCACTCGGCGCATCCGTAGAAGATGATGTCGGGGTCCGCTTCGAGAATGTACTCCGGAGACAATTGCGGGTAGCCGTACCCGTCCGGATCGGCGGCGTCGGCGATGTTCTGCAACCCGAACATGGCATAGACGGTTCCGATGAAGGTGCTGGAAGTCGCCGAAAAGAAGGTGTCGGAGATCTCATGGTAGAAAGTGAGACCCATGCCGGGTTCTTCGGCGTTCGGGTCGACCGGTTCGGGGGCGTGTTCGTCCAGCAAAGCGGCGATTTCCTCCTGAATCTCTGTTACCAGCTCTTCCGCCGCTTCGACATGACCGGTGGCGGCGCCTACCTGGCGCATCTGCTGGTACGCATCCTCCAAGTCGAGGGCCGCCTCGTGGATGAGGACCGCAATGCCCAGAGCTTCGAGTCCGGAGACCATCTCCTCGGGATTGCCCGACATGACGACCAGGTCGGGAGCGTAGGCGGCGATGGCTTCGAGGTTGGGTCGGAACCCGCTCAGATCGGTTATCGGGGTACCTTCGGGGTAGTTCGAGAAGGAGTCCACGGCGATGACCTGGTTACCGGCGCCGACCGCGTAGAGCATCTCGGTAGCGGTGGGGGAGAGGGAGACGATTGCGGTGGGCTGGGCGGGTATGACCACCCCGGCAACCGTGACTGGGAAGTCCGGTTCGGCCTCCGTCGTGGTGGGTGCTGTTGTGGTCGGGTTGGTTGTGGGAACGGCGGCCAGGGTTGTGGTGGTGCCTTGGGTTGTCGCCGCTGGTTCCGTCTCGCCGCCACAGGCTGTGCCGACCAGGATCAGAACGGCCGTCAACAGGGCAAATGGATATCTTCCTTTAAACAAAGGACATCCTCCTTGGTCCATGGAGGATGAAGAGAGATCGTCAGGCGCCTTAACGGGGCGCCTGCACGCCCAACCCTTCCTCCGAGAGCTGATACGTGACCGCGGAGCAGGCGCCCTGGCTCGTCCCCTTCCGCGAGGGTGGGGCTTGACAGTTGCGGGACAGCGCCGGACTATTACCGGACTTCGCTGGATTCCACGGTGGGCCCGGTTGTCTCTCCGAGCCATGGCGTACTATAGCGGCTCAGCGTTCGATCGGTCGGCGTTCCCGAGCCGGCTTCCGGGAAAGGCTTGCGTCATGAATGAGTACGCCGCACTTTCAGTGCTCCTCGAGCGCATCCGGCAGGTTGATTCTCGAGCAATCGAACGGGCTGCGGCCAGACAGTTGACGCTGACCAAACCACCCGGCAGCCTGGGCCGACTCGAAGAGGTTTCTGTCCGCCTGGCCGGAATGTTCGGCGAAGAACGGCCTGTCATCTCAGGCCAAGCGGTGATCGTGGTTGCCGCCGACCACGGTGTGGTGGCTCAGGGAGTGACGGACTACCCCCAAGCCGTTACCGCCCAGATGGTGTTGAACTTTCTGGCGGGTAGGGCCGCCGTCAGCGTCATGGCGCGTCTCGGCGGCGCGCGTCAGGTGGTGGTGGACGCGGGAATCGCCGCGGACCTACCCGACCATCCGGACCTCCGACGATTGGGAATCGGACGGGGGACGGCCGACATCAGCCGAGGTCCGGCCATGTCGAGGCGCCAGGCGCTCCGATGCGTGGTAGAGGGTGCCCGGCTGGCGACAGAAGTTGTGGGCTCAGGCGTTGACCTGATCGCCGCCGGTGACATGGGCATCGGCAACACCACATCATCAAGCGCCATAGCGGCGGCCATTACCGGGGAATCCCCGCGAGAGACGACCGGGGCGGGTACCGGTCGGACTTCGCGCCAGCTCGATCGTAAGGTGGCGGTAGTGGAACGGGCGCTCGAAGTGAACCTCCCCGACCCGGAGGACCCCATCGACGTCCTCCACAAAGTGGGGGGATTCGAGATAGGCGTACTCGCCGGGGTGATGCTGGGCGCCGCCGCCTCCCGGCGACCGG
Organism: uncultured Acidimicrobiia bacterium; assembly: GCA_964516495.1. Lineage (GTDB taxonomy): Bacteria > Actinomycetota > Acidimicrobiia > Spongiisociales > Spongiisociaceae > JAPPFW01. Next base: position 29,589 of record CAZEZF010000014.1, read on the forward strand.
TCGTGCTGGACGGTTTCATCTCCGGAGCGGCCGCGCTCATTGCCCACGGACTCAGCCCGTCCGCAGGTGATTACATGATCGCCTCCCACCTCTCCGCTGAAAAGGGACACCGGGTGGTGCTTTCCCATCTCGGTCTCGATCCGTTGCTGGACCTCGGATTGCGGCTGGGAGAAGGCACCGGCGCGGTGCTGTCCATGCCCATCATCGAAGCCGCCGCCGCCTGCCTATCGGAAATGGCTACGTTCGTCGAGGCCGGCGTTTCGGACCGCCAAGACGGCGACGGCTCGGTCGAGAAGGGCGGATGATGAGCGGGTTACGAGGCGCCATCGGTTTCCTGACGATCCTTCCGGGGGCGCGGGGTGTGCCTGCGGGCGGTCTGGCGAAGGCCCCGGTCTGGTTTCCGGTTGTGGGCCTGATCCTTGGGGCGATTCTCGTCGTCCTGGATGGGTTGCTTCACCTAGGAGTCCTCATGCTCCAGGCGCTCCGGAGCGGAACGCTGCCGTCGCCCGGTGCTTTCAGGTATCTGTTCAGTGGGTTCGCGGGGGTTCCGTTCCAGTTGGATCTCGACCTTGACGGGCCGCCGGGCGGCATGGGCATACACGGGTTTGTCGAGTTCCGGGAGACGCCGGGGTTGTTGATGGGAGTGGTGCTGGTCGCCGCGCTGGCCTTGCTGACACGCGGGCTTCACCTGGACGGGTTTATGGATACCTGTGACGCCCTGGGCGGTGGTCATGACCGGGAGCGACGATTACAGATCCTCAGAGATCCCCATGTGGGCGCCTTCGCGGTTGTGGGCGTGGTCCTGCTCCTGCTGATCAAGTGCTCCGCCCTCGCGATCCTTCCTGCCGATAGCCGTCCTTGGACGATTCTGGTGGTTCCCTGCATTTCCCGCTGGGCGATCCTTCCGGTAATGGCTCGGTTCCCCTACGCCAGGAAGGATGGCCTCGGAACCCCCTTCGTGCAGGAGAGCGGCGCCGGGAAGCGGATGGTTATCGGTCTGGCGATCAGCGCTTTGGTCGCGGTGGGCTTGGTAGGACTGCCTGGACTAATCCTGATAGCAGGCGCCGCGCTGGCCGCCTTGGGTGTGGGCGCCTGGTCGAACCGCCTGCTCGAGGGCGTCACCGGCGATACCTATGGCGCCGTAGTGGAAAGCGCGGAGGCGGCCATGCTGGTCACCGCGGCCTTGCTGACTGTTTCTGATCCGGGCGCTCTCCGTCCGCCGCTACTCGACCTCCTGATCTTCTTCTAGAGAGGGAAGGGACCTCTCGTGACATGGCTAGCGGACTGGCGGGTGGACTTGGCGGTTTTGGTAGCGGCCGCCCTGGTGGACGCAATCACGAGGGAGCTACCGTCCGCCGTCCACCCGGTGGTTTGGATGGGCAAGCTGATCTCCTGGCTGGAGAAGCACGCCCCGGGGCCGGAGCGGCGAGGCGCGGCGCTGGCGGCAGGCGCCGGCATCGCCCTTATCCTGCCGACCCTGTTCGGAGGTACGGCCTGGTTGGCGACGGTCGGCCTTCGGGGGATGGGTCCCGTGCCCTATATAGCAGGTGGGGCGGTCCTGCTTAGCGCGACCTTTGCGGTGAAGGGGTTGGGAAGGGCAGGGATCGCTACCTGCCGGGCGGTGGATAGCGATAACCAAGCGGCTGCCCGCGAGAGTCTGCGGCGCCTTGTGAGTCGTGACACGAGCGCCCTTACCAGGCCCTTCGTCTTGATGGCGGCTATCGAGTCGATCGCCGAGAATACAACCGACAGCTTCGTGGGTCCTTGGTTGGCCTTCGCTTTGTTCGGCTTGCCGGGGGCGTTCGCCTACCGGGCCGTCAATACGGCGGACAGCATGATCGGGTATCGGGGAAGATACGAACACCTGGGCAAGGCGGCGGCGCGGCTTGATGACCTTGTGAACCTGATCCCGGCGCGGCTGAGCGCTCTCTTGATGCTGCTGGTGGCGGGTCCCGCAAGCGGCTGCGCTGTCGGTCGGGGCTGGATGGTCACGCTTCGGGACCGTAGGCTGACGGCCAGTCCTAACGCCGGATGGACGATCAGCGCAATGGCCGGGCTTCTCGGGGTGGCTCTGGAGAAGGTCGGCCACTACCGACTCGGCGACGGGTTGGCGGATCCCACCACCCAGGACCTCAGAACAGCGGTGCGGCTGTGTTACCGGCTGGCGGTGGCCACGATCCCGGCGGCAGGCGCCGTGATAGCGGCGCGATCGTTGATAGGAGGTTGACGATGGTTGGTCCGCGCCCTGTCCACGGCGCCGTTAGCGCGGCCGAACTGGATCGCCTCGGTTTGTCTCCTGATGAAGTGATCGACTTCAGCGCAAGCATCAACCCGCTCGGTCCGGCCCCCGGGGTGCTTCGCGCTATCCGGGCCGCTGACGCCTCGACCTATCCTGATCCGGACTGCCGGCGGCTCCGCCGGGCGTTGAGCCTCAAGCTGGGCGTGTCCCCCGACAACATTCTGGTGGGGAACGGATCCACCGAACTCATCCACCTCCTAGCCCGCGCCCTCCTTCAGGCAGGTGACCGGGTCGTCGTCTTTGCCCCCGGTTTCGGTGAGTACGCGGCGGCCTGTCGTCTCCAGAGGGTGGAGCCGCGCCGTATCCATCCGGAGAAAGGCAAGGGGTTCCGTTGGGATCTGAAACGCGCCGCGGCTCTGATCAAGGAATGGAGGCCTGCGTTGACCTTTCTCGGCAACCCTAATAACCCCACCGGGGTCTACCTGGAACGACAGGAAGTAAACGCAGTTGCCGAGGCGATCGGCAGCGCCGGACTTCTCGTGCTGGACGAAGCCTACGCCGCCTTCGTGGACCGGCCTTGGCGTTCAAGAAGCCTGCTTGATAAAAGCGACGCCGTCCTGCTCCGATCCATGACCAAGGATCATGCCATCCCCGGCCTGCGGCTCGGCTACATGCTGGCAAGCACCAGCGTCATAGAGAAAACGAGACGGTTTCAGTTCAGTTGGAGCGTCAACTCGTTGGCCCAGGCCGCCGGTTTAGCCGCGCTGGATCAGTCCGGGCATGTGTCCCAGGCCCGTCGGGTGGTCCGGGCGAGCAGGGAGTATCTTCTCGGGGCGTTACGAGAACTCGGTCTGGCGTGCAACGAGCCGAGCGCCAACTTTCTCCTGATCGAGGTTGGAGACGCTCCGGCTGTTCGCTTCGAGCTTCTCCGCCGTTACCGGCTCTGCGTACGGGACTGCACCTCCTTCGGGATGCCCCGACACATCCGCGTCGGCATCAGAGGAATGGACGACTGCCGGCGCCTGGTCCGGGCGTTGAAAGAAATCTATCCGGTCCGCCTGGACCTCGGATCCGGATAACCTACCGTCGTATGGGCGCCATCATGATCCAGGCAACCGCCTCTAGTGCAGGCAAGTCCCTTATAGTGGCCGGGCTTTGTCGATTGGCTAGGCGTCGCGGGCTGATAGTGACTCCTTTTAAACCTCAGAACATGTCCAACAACGCCGCCGCGTGTGAGGGAGGAGGCGAGATCGGGCGGGCACAGGCCCTGCAAGCTCGGGCGGCGGGTGTTGTCCCCCACCCGGATCTCAATCCGGTGCTTATCAAGCCTCAGTCGGATCGGATGGCCCAACTGATCGTTCAGGGTAGGCCGAGCGGCTATCTGGCGCCTGGCGACTACATGGTCGACCGGGAAGGCCTCCTCGACATCGTCATGGACAGCTTTGAATCCCTGGCCGCCCGCCACGACCTCGTGATTGTCGAAGGGGCGGGAAGCCCTGCGGAGACCAACCTACGCCGCGGGGACATCGCTAACATGGGGTTTGCGCGGCGGGCCGAAGTCCCGGTGGTGATCCTCGGAGACATCGACCGGGGCGGTGTAATCGCCTCGCTGGTAGGAACGGAAGCGGTTTTGGAGGCCGCCGACGCGGCGCTCGTGGCCGGGTTCGTCATCAACAAGTTCCGGGGCGCCCGCCGTATTTTCAGGCCCGGGATCGAGTTGATCGAGCAGCGCACGGGTTGGCCTTGCTTCGGGATCGTGCCGTGGGTCCCGGCCGCCGCCCGGCTACCGTCGGAGGATTCCGTAGCGATCGAGGACCGGCCCGACTCCTCGCGCTCGGCCGGAGCTACGTTCAAGATCGCCATACCGATCCTTTCCCATATAGCCAACCACGACGACTTTGACCCGTTACAGGCCGAACCGGGAGTCGACCTGGTCTATGTAAAGCCCGGTCAAACCATTCCCAGGGATGTCGGGCTGATCATCCTTCCGGGAACCAAGTCAACGGTGGACGACCTCGATTTCTGCCGCCGGCAGGGCTGGCATCATGACATCATCGCCCACGCCCGGGCCGGAGGAAGGGTCTTCGGGATCTGCGGAGGCATGCAGATGCTTGGGCGGATCGTGCAGGACCCGAAAGGGGTGGATGGGCCTCCAGGCAGTGCGGCGGGTCTGGGTCTACTCGATATCGAGACGACCATGGCAGACAGGAAGATCGTCCGTCCCGCCGACGGGCGTTGCGCCATCTCCGGTGTTCCGGTTCAAGGATATGAGATACACAACGGGCGGGTTACCGGCCCCGACCTCGATCGACCGGTACTTCATCTGAGCCACGGCCCGGACGGCGCCCGGAGCCCTGGAGGCCGGATCTCGGGTGTCCACACGCATGGCCTGTTCGCCTCTGACGGATACCGGAGGGCGTGGCTGTCCCTGTTGGGAGCACGGCCCCACGAAGACTTACAGTTTGAAAGCTCGGTCGAGGCCGCCCTCGACGAAGTCGCCGACGCTCTGGAAGGGTCCTTGGACACCGATGCCCTCTTTGCTGTGGCGCTCGACTCGCGTTGACCTCTATGAGACCGACCGGGCAATAGCGGGATGGCGGGCGTCCACAGGTGGTTTCTGGTAAGGCATGGCGAGACCGAATGGAACCGGGTGGGGCGAGCGCAGGGCCACGCGGATCCTCCGCTTAACCGCCGAGGGCGCAGCCAGGCACGGAAAGCGGCGGAGCGATTGGCGGGCACGAGCTTCCAAGCCGTTTACGTGAGTGACCTGCAACGAGCGTTGGACACGGCAAAGCCGATCATCGGCGCCGGGCAGGATGATCGGCTGGTGGCGTTGCCCGGTTTGCGGGAGAAGGACTTCGGCGAGTGGGAGGGGTTGACCCATCAGGAGGTTCAATCCGGCTATCCCCTCCTCTATGAGCGGATGTTCGAGGAAGGTCCCGGTTTCGCCCCTCCGGGCGGAGAGAGTGATGAGAGTTTCTTCCGCCGGATCTCCGCGATAGTGGAGGGCATTGGCAACAGCCGTTCCAACACGGATGGCAACCTTCTGCTGGTAGCCCACGGCGGTACGCTACGCGCTGTGATCGTAGAGTTGCTTGGTCTGCCGACCGAATCGATGTGGCGGTTCCGCCTGTCCAACGCCGGGTTATCCATCGTGACTGTTTTCGGCGACGGGAGCGGCGTCCTGGATCTGCTCAACGACACCAGCCATCTGGGAGAGGGTTTCGATGTCTGAAAGTCTGTCGCGAGTAGCCGGGCCCGGCGAACTCGTCCTGATCCTCGGAGGCGCCCGATCAGGCAAGAGCACCGCCGCGGAACGTATGGCGCATGACGGATCCAAGGTGCTCTTCGTCGCTACCGCGGAAGCTCTCGACGAGGGTATGCGCCGCCGGATCGAGAACCATCGCCGTTACCGTCCCCGCCACTGGCATGTCCTGGAAGAGCCGATCCACCTGAGCAAAGCCCTCATCCCGGTGGTGGACGAGTACGACACCTTCATTCTCGATTGCGTAACCCTATGGGTCAGCAACCTTCTCCTGATGGAACGCCCCGAGGCCGACGCGGAACCCGGCGTTATGCGGGCGGTGGATAGACTTCTGGATCTTATTGTGCGGGCCGGAGGGCGCTGGATTCTGGTCAGCAACGAGGTCGGACAGGGGATCGTCCCGGCTTCTGAACTGGGAAGGACCTACCGAGATCTGCTGGGCCGGGTAAACCAGCGGGTCGCCTCGCGCGCTGACCAGGCCTACCTGATGGTGGCCGGACTTCCCTTGGAGTTGAAGGCGCTTGCGGATCGAGCGTGGACTGCTCCCCCCGGTTGAACCTGTCCGGATCAGCCTTATAACACTCGACAGCGGCAGCGCAACGTCGCGGCGCGGTGCGGATTCCGGACCTGAAGACCGGCCCGGACGGCCGTAAGGTCGGCTGTCACGCGACTTTCGAGGGTCGCTTCCACGAGCGGAGGTTTCCTCTCACGTCGAACGGGATCGGTCCACCGGTTCGCTGCTTACGACCTATCCGGGGAGAGTCGGGGTTAGAGTTCACTGTCAGAGTGAGCGGCGCTGAGACGGCGCGGGCGTTTCCGAGTGCGGAGGAAGTGTATTGCAGTACGGTTTCGTGATCGACCAGACTTCGTGCATCGGCTGCCATGCCTGCACCGTGGCGTGCAAGACGGAGCACGATGTTCCTATCGGAGTCAACCGCACCTGGGTGAAGTACATCGAGAAGGGCAGGTGGCCCGACACTCGACGCTTCTTCTCGGTCATGCGCTGCAACCACTGCACGGATGCGCCCTGCGTTTCGATATGTCCCACCGGCGCCCTGTTCCGTCGGGAGGACGGGATCGTCGATTTCGATACCAGCCTCTGTATCGGCTGCAAGGGCTGTCTGCAGGCATGTCCCTACGATGCGCTCTACATCGATCCGGTTGATCACACGGCTCAGAAGTGCAACTACTGCGTCCATCGGGTTGAGGTCGGGCTGGAACCGTCCTGCGTGGTGGTGTGTCCCGAGGGCGCCATCATCTCGGGAGATCTCGACGATCCGACCACCCCTATCGCCCGATTGGTAGCAGCGGAGAACCTGTCGCAGCGGTCGGTCGAGCAGGGTACCCGTCCCAACCTCTGGTACCGAGGGGCTGAGCAGGAGAGTATAGATCCTCTCGGCGCGGTTGATCCGGGCGATGGGGGGATATGGCGTGATCCTTCGCCGTCCTTTATGACGGTGGACCTCACCCCCGGAGCGGAGGGGACCAAGGCGGCCCGCCAGGACGGCGCCCCGCGAGTGGTTTACAACACCGATCATCCCATACCGTGGGGATGGAAGGTTTCGAGTTACTTCCTTACCAAGGGAATCTCGGCGGGTCTGGCCATTGCGGTAACGCTGGCCCTGCTTTTCGGGGCCGACAGCGGGAGCAGTTTCTTCCGGTGGGGCGCCCCTCTGATCGCCGGGTTTTTCCTGGTCTTGACCGGGATCCTGCTGGTCGCCGACCTCAAGCGACCCGACCGTTTCCACTACCTGCTCACCAAGGGGAGGTCGGGCTCATGGCTGGTGAAAGGCGCCTGGATCCTGGCTGCCCACGCCGGGGTTCTGGGGCTATGGTTCGTCCTCGGTCTAGTCGGGTCCCGGTATCTTCCGGTCGTTATCTCGGCTGCCGGGCTGATCGGGTTGGGTGTGGCCGGGTACACCGCCTTCCTTTTCGGCCAGGCGGAGGGCCGCGACCTGTGGCAGAGCCCCTTGCTGTTGTGGCACATGGTGGCCGGGGCGTTAGCGGTGGGAGGCGGCGCCGGACTGGTAGCCGCCACCGGGTTCGACCTCGGCGACCGAACCATAGAGGTTTTCGTCCGGCTCTTGGTGCTCGGCGCGGCGGCTTTGGGTCTCATCGGATTGGTCGAGATAGTCGCCCCGCATGCAACCGCCAATCACGCCGCCGCCCGGCGACACCTGACGAGAGGCGCCTACGCCAAGGAGTGGTGGTGGGGAGGGCAGGTTGTCGGGGTGGTCCTCCCGCTGGTGCTGGGGAGCCTATTCCTGGCGGGGACGGGTGACTTCGGATGGTTGGTCGGATTGGGTGGACTGGCCGCGATGGTGGGCATCTGGTGCGCGGACGACGCCTATGTCAGAGCGGGCCAGAGCGTGCCGCTGTCGTGAGTCGAAGGGGGCGAACGTGAACAAGCAACCGGACCGGGGCGCGCCAAAGGGTAAGAGAGTTCCAAGGCTGGTTCCTGGTACCGGTCTCGTGTCCTTCCCTCCCAGCGAATTGTGGAATGATTGGGAGGAATACGACGCCAAGGCATGGCCCGAGAAAGTCAAACGCCGCTACCGCCTGGTTCCCACCACCTGCTTCAACTGCGAGGCCGGATGCGGCCTGCTGGCCTACGTTGATAAGGACAGTGGTCGGGTCCGCAGATTCGAGGGCAATCCCGAGCATCCCGGATCACGAGGCCGCAACTGCGCCAAAGGGCCGGCCACGCTCAACCAGATGTACGATCCCGAACGTATCCTCCATCCGCTCCGCCGGGTAGGGCCCCGCGGCGGAGGGCAATGGGAGCGGGTTACCTGGGAGGACGCCCTCCAGGACATCGCCGGACGCATACGTAACGCCCTGATCGAAGACCGGCACGATGAAATCATGTACCATGTCGGTCGGCCCGGCGAGGACGGCTTTATAGACCGCATCCTCCGGTCGTGGGGCGTGGACGGTCACAACAGCCACACCAATATATGCTCGGCGGGGGCCCGCACCGGATACGCCATGTGGATGGGCTACGACCGGCCCTCGGCGGACTTCGCCAACGCACGTTTCATCCTGCTGCTGTCAGCCCAACTCGAATCGGGGCACTACTTCAACCCCCACGCCCAGCGCATCATCGAAGCCCAGCAGGCGGGAGCGAAGGTGGCCACGATAGATCCGCGCCTGTCCAACACCGCGTCGATGTCCGACTACTGGCTTTCGCCGTGGCCCGGTACCGAGGCGGCCATGCTGCTGGCGGTGGTGTCATGGCTGCTCGAAAGAGACGCAGTAGACCACGAGTTCATGCGCCGCTGGGTCAACTGGGAAGCATCGCTCGCCGCCCGCGCCCCGGACAGGCCCCGCACCTACGGTAGTTTCGTCGAACTCCTGAAGGAAACGTACGCTTCCTACACCATTGAGTATGCGGCTGAGGAGACCGGGGTGGACGCCTGGCGGATCGAGGCGGTCGCCGAGGGAATAGCCGAGGCGGGAAGTCGTTTCGCCTCCCACACCTGGCGGGCGGCCGGATCGGGCAACCTGGGGGGCTGGCAGGTGGCCCGCTGTCTCTTCTTCTTGCATGTCCTGACCGGTTCGGTGGGAACCGTGGGAGGTACCTCCCCCAGCGCCTGGGATAAGTTCAAGCCCGACCACTGGAACATGCCTCCCCCGGCTAACCGCTGGAACGAGCTGATCTGGCCTAAGGAGTTCCCGCTGTCCCATTACGAGATGAGCTACCTGCTTCCCCATTTCCTCAAGGAGGGCCGGGGTCGTCTGGAGGTGTATTTCACCCGGGTCTACAACCCGGTCTGGACCAACCCGGACGGGTTTACCTGGATGGAGGTCCTAGGCGACGAGAGCCGAGTCGGTCTGCATGTGGCGCTCACGCCCACCTGGTCGGAGACGGCCTGGTTCGCCGACTACATCCTCCCGATGGGGGTGGGATCGGAACGACACGACACCCACTCCTACGAGACCCACGCCGCCCGTTGGCTGGGGTTCCGCCAACCGGTGTTGCGGGTGGCCGGCGAAAGGGCCGGCCGCCGTTACGAACGCACCTACGAAGCCAATCCGGGCGAGGTGTGGGAGGAGAACGAGTTCTGGATCGACCTTTCATGGAGGATCGATCCCGACGGAGAGCTGGGAGTGCGAACCTGGTACGAGTCGCCCGGAGACGCCGCCCGACCGGTGAGCGTCGAGGAGTACTACGGATGGATGTTCGAGAACTCGGTACCCGGACTGCCGGAGAAGGCCGCCGCCGAAGGGCTTAGTCCACTCGAGTACATGCGTAAGTACGGGGCGTTCGAGATCGACCGGGATCGTTACCAGGTGAATGAGTCGATCGTGGCGCCCACCGACCCGGGGGTGGAGATCAAAGGGGTCCGGCGAAGCGGGTTTACCTCACCTTCCCGGCTGCTCGAGTGGCACTCCGATACCCTGGAGTCTTGGAATTGGGCCGATTCGGCCATCCCCGCCTACATCAGGTCACATGTCAATTGGCGGGATCTCGATCTGGGCGGGAACGAGCGCATCCTGTTGCCCATCTTCCGTCTACCCACCCTCATCCATACCAGGTCGGGCAACGCCAAGTATCTGTACGAGATCAGCCACGGCCATCCCCTGTGGATGAATCCGATAGATGCGGATCAACTCGGCTTCGCCACCGGCGATCTGATCCGAATCAGCACCGACATCGGTTACTTCGTGATGAGGGCGTGGCGCACCGAGGGTCTACGTCCAGGGGTAGTGGCAGCCTCACATCATATGGGCCGGTGGCGCCTCGACCCTGAGATAGGCAACGAGCGTTGGTCGTCGGCGCTGGTGGATATCGACCGCCGGAACGACGGGTGGCTATTGAGGCATAAGACCGGCATAGAACCCTTCCGGTCCGAGGATCCCGACAGCGAACGGATATGGTGGCGCGATCCCGGAGTGCATCAGAACCTGGCTTTCCCGGTCCATCCGGATCCCGTGTCGGGCATGCACGCCTGGCATCAGCGGGTCCGGCTCGGCCCGGCCATGCCTGATGATCGCTACGGCGATGTTTTCGTCGACACCGCCCGATCCCACGAGATTTACCGGGAGTGGATGTCGCGGACCCGCCCCGGACCCGGGCCGGGAGGCCTTCGCCGACCACTCTGGTTGACCAGGCCGTTGCCTCCGGTTGCGGATGCCTACCGGGTCTGACCACTTCGGGTCGCCGATCCCCACAAACCCGGGCTGAAAGGGTCGAGAACCGTGTAGTATCTGGATCTACGGGCCCGTAGCTCAGGTTGGTTAGAGCGCATCCCTGATAAGGATGAGGTCCCTGGTTCAAATCCAGGTGGGCCCACCGTTCTCGAACCGTTTCATACCTGTTTTGCTGTCTAAACACCCGGGACAATAGGTTCCGTCTGGATTGGCTCCTGATCCTCTCCTGTGCTAAGTCGCTGGACTCCCGGCTAGCCCCAATTTTAATGCAGGGGGTTGGAGGGGTAACCGAGAGAGATGAAATGAGTCACATGACCTGGGAAGATAGCTGCGTGGTGGCCTTGCCTGACCGGAGCGTGACCATTCATCATAGGGTGATCGCCCGACGCGCCGCTAAAGGTGGGCTTGACGTGGCCTTTTCGAGGTCGGCGTGTCCGGGGGGATGAAGAATCAGGGCTAGTTCTGGTAGTTTCAGCCTACTCTGGGATAAGTGGGATAGAAAAAGAGAGATGCGCCGAGATTGACAGCCGTGTTCGTTCTCGGAGTGAGCAAACCGGGCAAGTACGGTGACCCATCTCGTCGGGCGCCGGCCAGGCTCATCGGAGCCCACTCAGATCGCGTTTGCTGGATCGTAGGGATCAGTCCGGCACCGCTTCGAAGGGGGTGATCCGCTGCCACTGCAGCAGTATCCGACGCCGGGCAGTCACCGTACCAACTTGTTTTGTCCCAGTAGTGTGTGGCTAGTACTATCGTGTCGGCGATGGGACCACGAGACCCTCAGATCCGCGAGGCCTGTACTCGGGATTGGCCACCCACGAGTCCCGACAGCATCCCATCAAATTCCATGAACGTCCGGTGTGGGAGATGTAGTCTATGTGGCATGACCAGCAAGCGGTACGCCGGTTCCGGCTTGGACTATGCACCATGACCTGCGGTTTAACAGCCCTAGGATACCATTGAGTATACGAGCTTGGCCGCCTTGTAAGCGTATCAGATCGGACAGGTCGTCAGACCTGTGCTGGTGCTTCCCCTCAACGGATGCGCCTCTGCGGAGTGGAACAAGTGATGAGCCAACGGGATTTCTCCTTTGACGCAACGAGCATCCGCGTATGTGTGAGCAGTCGTCACGCGCACAGCCCTCCGTCGGTGAACTGCGATGACCAGTAGATTGGAGCGCCCAGGTCATCTCCCTGACTTCAGCGCTCCCCCGGTTCAGGAAGTAGTGCTGGGTATACACTTTGACCCCATTTACGGTTTCCACCAAGCCCACATCGGTTCCTTTTGGGAACGAATTCGTGAAGACTACCCACGTGTCGAGGACCACGAGACGCTCCCCCCGCAAGTCACGTATCCGGATACATCTCCCACCCTTGCTATGACCTTGAGTAACACACTGCCACCGCGCCGAGCGTGGCTGTTGTCAGAAGATTCCACCTGCTTGGTCCAGATTCAGCATGATCGGCTTGTTCACAATTGGCGCAACCGTGGGGCTCCGTATCTCCACTTTGAACCGCACCTGGAGAAGTTTCATCGCATATATGAACACCTGATTCTAGCTCTTGATAACTTTGGATTATCACGGCCAGGACTGACTCACGTTGAGGTCGCTTATATCAACCTGGTGGAGGCAACTAGTCTTAATGTTGTACTGCCACAGGTTCCAAGGATCCTACTTTCAAACACGAGACTTGTAGGACCGTACACTGTGCAGGAGCAATTAGCGATTAGATACCCAGTCTTTGATAGTTTCGGCCAAGTCGGCTCTCTTAGCGTTGAAGCCAGCCCGCTTGACACAGAACCTACGACACAGTTTCGGCTTGCCTTGGTTTTTCATGGTAGAACTAGTGTACAGGATCTTCCTGACCTGATACCTCTGATACTACGTGGCCGTGAAGCCATCGTAGAGACGTTCACAGAACTTACCAGCGAAGCGCTACATCGACAGTGGAGGCGTATCCAATGACTGCCATCACTATTCCCATTCGCGGGGATTCAAGCCTGTATCGTCGTCGGTCAAGCTACTCTCATAATGAGCAGCTTCAGAAGACGGCGTTTGTCTTCGACCAACCGACCACACAACCGGATGTTCACGTCCTATATAGGGAGCAAAACCTTCACTATTACCAAGCTATCAGTGACATTGAGGCGCTCACACAGCTGCCTGATAATTGGGATGGTCATGGAGCTCAATCGGTTGATGATATTGCTCAAGAAGCAGCAACCCGAATGCTAAGAACCCTAATGAAGCATGGTATTACAAGGCCGGATGTTTTGCCAACATCGAACGGTGGTGTGGCCTTCGAGTGGGAAAGTAGGCGGATAAACGTGTCCTTGGAGATTGAAGCCTACAGAGAACCCAGGGTGTGTATATGGAGTACAACGGAGGACGAGCAGGAAGGTCCACTGGTTAACTTGGCCGGTAATTTCGCCGAGGCCCTTAATCTATTGGCAACAGTTAAGTAGTCGTGTCTAGCTAAACGTGACGATCCAGAGTCCTTACGACGTATATTCAGACGATAAGTCTATCGCGGATGATGTGGAGCTCTATCGGATGATCGCAAGCTATAACTTTAACTTGACGGACAATCCGGTTAGTATCAAGTCCTCAGCCTTCCTCGATACGAGTGATGAGTATCTGAAGAAGACAGACGAGCCTGCTCCGGCTATGTCAGTCTACGTCAAGTCTGAAATGGTGAAGCTGGGGCTCGCTCCTGCGGATCTCCTAGACTTGCCACAGTGGGCAGGAGGGATATACGGAGTGGCTTCTATCACTGCAGGGCAAGCTCGAGGTGAGAAACAAGGCGTAATGAAGTGGCCGGTACCTGACAACCCAGCACACGGGCTGGTGTTTACCACTGTGCCCGGCAAATCGAGGAAGACAAGGGGAGAGAGCCGACGATTAGCCAAACTCGCGATACCGCTGATTCTTCCAGCCAGTAGCTGAGGCTGCTACGGAAGTCGCGCCTTCCGTTCAGGCATTGAAGGGAGTGCACAAAAGGGTGGGCTCATAGCCCTTCTGATTCTCGGTTGTGGATGTCGCGCTTCTATATCACCTACATCCCCACCCGGGCGGGGTTCCTGTTAGCCCGGAGCGCTGGCGTTGATGGGACGCCGAGGCGACGCATACGACAACGCGGTAGCCGAATCGTTCTTCGCCTCCCTCGAAACCGAACTCCTGGACCGGACCAGCTTCCCCAACGGGAACCAGGCCCGCTCTGCGGTGTTCGATCACACTTCGAGGGGTTCTACAACCCGAACCGGCTGCACCCGGCCCTCGGATACCAGTCACCCGCCGACTACGAACCGGGCACCCCAACACACCCTGATGCCACACGCCCCTAACCGAAAACCGTCCACAAAACCGGGACAACTCCAGGGTCCGGTTGGTTGGTTCGGTTGCCGGGGGGTTGTGGGCAGGGTTCAGCAGAGCCGGGGTAGGTTCCGGAGGTTAGCGAGGCAGGTCAGGTAGGTATCGGCCCAGGGCCATCGGGCGGGG
>CAZEZF010000015.1:0-4929 GCA_964516495.1 uncultured Acidimicrobiia bacterium
TCATTGCCGTCCACCTTGAAGAACTGCCAGTCGACCAGGGAGAGGGCGTAGTCGCCTAGGCGGGAGCGGACAAGGTTCTGGAGGTGTTGGCCCCAGAGGTCGTGGTCGCCTACCTGGCCTCGTTTGGAGAACGTCTTGTAGTCGTCTTCGAGGCCGTAGACGGAGCCGTCGTCGGCTACTCCGATCAGGAGGGCGCCTCCGTAGGTGGAGTTGGCGAAGCCCGCGATGGTCTTGACGGCGGCGGTCTCGATGAGCTTGGACTTCTGCTGGAGCTTGATGTCCCAGCGGAGGGTGGACTTGTACTCGAGGTAGAGGGACTCGCGGTCAGGACCCAGTAAGTCGCCGATGGGGCAGGTTTGCTGCTTCGCGACGATGGCCTGTTTACGGACCTTGGCTGCGTAGACGGCGGCCACCGCGGACTGCATCTCCTGATTGTCGAGGTAGGTGAAGACCACCTTCTCATTACGGTCCATCCGTGACAGAAGGGCTTTCTGAAACTGTCCGGCGAAAACGTGATCGCGGAAGGTGGCTTCGTCGTTGTTGACGGCCTGGTTCTGGATCTGCTCGTCTTGGACGAGGTCCTGGGCGGCCGCATCGAACACGAGTCGGTCTGCTTCGGTCCAGTCGGTCCCGAAACGTGCGTTGATGCGGGCGATGATCTCCGACAGGAGTTCCTCATCGGGGTCGCCGAGGGGTCCGGCGCCGGAGTAGATCGTCTGGACCTCGCCCTCGTTGCCGGGAAGGGGGATGGAGCCTTCGAAGATCTTGTCGTGGCGGAGGTGGGTGAGTTCGACCTCGGAGCCCAGGTCGATGCGCTCGCCGGGCTTGCCATCGCGTATGAGCCTCGCCAACGCACGGCAGTAGATGTAGTCGCGTTCGAGCTCCACGTTGGAGAACTTCACGATCTGGGCGAGAAATCCGTAGACGCGCACGAAGCGGGTGAGGGCGTCCCGGAACATGTCCTGGTCCTCTTCGTCCAAGGCTTTGAAACGTTCGACCGTGGGCTGCATGGCGGCGTGGATCTGTGCGTGGTTGCTTCCCCTGTCCAGGAGGAGCACGGCGACCTGCTGCATCTCGCCGGGGTCCAGAATGTGGAATTCGTTGAGCGCGTCGCGGGTGTCGAACATCAGGTTCGGGTCGGTGGGTGGCGCGACGGTCTTGCCGTGGTAGACGGCGAAGGCGTCGCGGATCTCGTCGGTGTCGTTGACGAAATCCAGGACGAACGTGCCGTCCTTGTCCGGATGGGTCCGGTTGAGACGCGACAATGTCTGGACCGCCGCCAAGCCGGTCAGGGTCTTGTCGACGTACATGGCTACCAGCTTGGGCTGATCGAAACCGGTCTGGAACTTCTCGGCCACCACCATGATCCGGTACTCGTCGGTGTCGAACCGGGCGGCGGTCTCGGACTCGGGGAAGCCGTTGGCCTTGGTCTCAGTGAGACCGTCCACCTCTCCGGAGAACGCCACCAGGACCTTGAGGTCGTAACCGTTGTGTTTGATGTGCTTGCGCAGCGCCCTCCACATGCCCACCGCGTGAGGCCGGGAGGAACAAACCACCATCGCCTTGGCCTTCCCCTTCATCCGATGCGCGATCGTCTCTCGGAAGTGCTCGATGACGATCTCCGCCTTCTGAGCCAGGTTCTCGGGGTGCAGGGTGATGAAACGGGCCAGGGCTGCCCGGGCCTTGGCCGTCTCGTACTTGGGGTCCTCTAGAAGGGTCTTCTCGAGGTGGTAATAGCGGTTGTAGGTGAGGTAGTTGGCCAGCACGTCCTCGATGAAGCCCTCCTCTATGGCCTGGCGCATCGGGTACAGGTGGAAGGGCTGGTGCTTGCCGTCCGGACCCTTCCGGCCGAACAACTCCAGGGTCCGACCCTTGGGAGTAGCCGTGAACGCGAAGAAGGACAGGTTGGGTTGGCGGCCCCGAGCCGCCACCGCGTCGGCCAAGAGCGTCTCGGCGTCGGTGGCTTCGTCGCCGATATCCACCTCGGCGATTCCCAGAGCCTTGCGGAGGTCCTTGGCGGCTTCACCGGTCTGCGACGAGTGGGCCTCGTCCACGATCACCGCATAGGTGCGCTCCGGTAACGACAAGACGTGATTGAACACGAACGGGAACTTCTGGAGGGTGGTGACGATGATGCGGGCCTGCTCACCCGCCAGCGCTCTGGCCAGTTGGCCGGCGTCCTTGTCTATCGACTCCACCACACCGATGGCGTGCTCGAACTGGCCGATCACGTCTTGCAGTTGACGGTCGAGGATCACCCGGTCGGTGATCACCACCACTTTGTCGAACACCTTCTGATCAGCCTGGTTATGCAGCGACGAGAACCGGTGGGCCAGCCAGGCGATCGAGTTGGACTTGCCCGACCCTGCCGAATGCTGCACCAGATAGTTCCGACCTACTCCGGTCGCTTTGGCGTCGGCCTCCAGGCGGCGCACCGCGTCCCACTGGTGGAAACGGGGGAAGATCACTGTGGGCCGCTTCTTGGAACCCTTGGATGTCTTCTCGACATGGAGAAACCGGCCCAGGATGTCCATCCACGCATCCCGCGACCACACCCGCTCCCACAGGTAGCCGGTCCGGTACCCGTCCGGGTTAGGCGGATTCCCCGCGCCTAGATCATGGCCCTGGTTGAACGGCAGGAACCTGGTCTGCTTGCCCGCCAGATGGGTGGTCATCGCCACCGAGTACGGATCGACCGCAAAATGCACCATCCCCACCCGCTGGAGGGTCCGGTTCTTCGGGTCCCGGTCGTTGCGGTATTGCGACATCGCCTGCTCGATGGTCTGGCCGGTCAGCGGGTTCTTAAGCTCGGCGGTCGCCACCGGGATGCCGTTCACGAACAGGCCGAGGTCGATGGTCTTGTTGCTCCCCGGCTGGTAGCGGAGCTGGCGGACGACCGACAGGATGTTCGCTTCGTACCGCTCCAACAACTCCGGAGCGAGCCCGTGGCCAGGCTTGAAGTAGGCCAGACGGAACTTCACGTTGTAGTCGGTGACTCCCCGCCGCAGCACATCCACCGTTCCCCGCTTGTCGAGTTGCGAAGCCAACCGCTGCACGAACTTCGCCCTCGTGACCACCGGATCACCGCCGTACCCCGAGTCCACCAACTTGTCCCACCGCTCAGCCTGGGTGGTCTCGATGAACTCGAACAAGTCGGCCGTGTCCACCCCGGCGTTCCCGTCGAAATCAGACTCACCGCCGGAGGTCCCGACCTTCACCCGCCGGTAGCCGCCCCGCGCGACCAGGAACCCGGCGATGTGAGCCTCGAACGCAGACTCGTCGATAGCGCTCATTCCGGTGTCCCCGGATCGGAGATGGAAGCCAGCCCGAAAGCCTGCGCCGCCGCGGCTAGTTGTCGATCGCCCGTGACCACAACCAGATCGTGGATGTCAAGCGAAAGAGCAGCGGCAAGTTGGATGGCGTCATAGGCTCTCAAGGCCACCTCGTCGGCCAAGTCCCCCGCGCTCGCCACCAAGTCTTGGGTGATCTCTACATGATGGAACCTACGGTCAAGCGTTTCTAGGCCCTCCACGGCCTTCCTCAACTCCTCAGGTGTGATGCGACCCATCCGGCAGGCGCGTGCCAGGCCGGCGCGAGCCTCAACGTAGGAGACGCGGACAGTAGCGATCCACGATGCCCGTTGCCACAAGCGGTAGGCGAGATCTGACATAGGTTCATGGATGAGCAGCGTAATGATCGCCGACGTGTCGAAGTAGGCGATCACCGCCGGTCTTCGATGATCAAGGGAGATACGGGAGCTGTGGGTGTGATACGCCTACGGAGCGGAGTGCGTTCCCTGTCGAGGGGAGGCGTGACCACCCCTTCAGCTACGAGCCGCTCCAACAGGCCAGGACGGTCGATAGGCACGATACGAGCCACGGCCTTGCCATGGTCGGTAACCACCACCTCTTCCCCTTCCCGTACCCGGCTGATGTAGCGGCTCAGGTTGTCTCGCAGAACTCTGATCCCGACCTCCGTCATCTCAGCCCCTTCACTTTGTGGCTAGTATCAGTCGACCAATTATAGCCATATCCACCCCGCTAAGGGCGCAGGCGTCTCCGGTGTGCGGGGCGCCGAGCAAGAGCAACGTCGCAAAAGACCGGTCCTACGCACCGACCCCGCTCCCGCCACCGTCAATCACGCATTCCATCCACCACCCACCAGCCAATCGGTGGAATCAGGTTAAGGGGAGCATGTGACGCGTACGGGTGATTCGCATGCGAAGGCAAAAGGCCCGCACCGTACTACCGTATGCCCATGACGAGCAATACGAGGGAGGTCTCTGAGGAGCGGTTGATCCAGGCGAGATGGCGCGGGACGCCCGCATGCCCGGCTTGCGGAAGCGGTCGGGCTGCGCCTATCAGAGCAACCACCGGCCATGGAGTCGGTGACGCTGCCGGGATTTTGTCCGACAACATGTTCCATGGCTTCGTGGACGGTGTGAAGGTCGATGTGTTCCGCGCCCTGCCGACCAACGACGTAGCATCGGAGAAGATGCGATGGATATGTCCCGGTACCAGGATCAGCGGCATGGACATCGGCTCGATCCCGGACCTGATGGCTACCAAACTCGACACGATCATATACAGGGCGAAACTGCGGAACTACCTCGACCTTGTCGAGTTGGACCGGTCCGGCGCACGGCGCACAATGCTAACACTCGACAAGCGGGTCGAGCCTGTCCACGAAGTCGGCTACACCGCGCAGGCCTTCAGCGACGAACCGGACGCCGGCGAAGTTCTCGTAGAAATTCTGATGGAGGGCGTTGGCAAAGGCGAACAATGATTGCAGAGTGGGGTCTCCGGTCTCCTGCTCGATCCGGTCCACGACTCCGAAGAGGGAAGCGTGGCTGTGGTGTTCCCAACCGCGCCGGGAAGCCACCGCCTTGACGATCTGAGCCGCCGCTCCCCACCCTTTCTCCGAAGCCTG
>CAZEZF010000015.1:5029-41922 GCA_964516495.1 uncultured Acidimicrobiia bacterium
ACACGGATCGCGTCTTGGCGGACACTTCTGAAGAACATCGTGTCCCAGGTCTCCATCTGTTCCGGTCGGGCTGATCGGATCTGGATGGGCCAGATAGCCAAGGAAAAGTCGCCCATTCGCTTCTCCACAATCTCCCGAAACGTCGGGTCATACAGGTCGCGGATTTCCTGTTTCCGGTCGAGGCCCGGCGGAGCTTCCCGCACCAGCAGCACGTCGAGGTCGGAATCCACCTTGCTGTCCCCGCGGGCGCGGGATCCGTAGAGCCACACGCTCTTGAGACGGTCCCCGTAGAAGGCGCGGGCGTGCCCGGCAACCACCTTCGCTTCGTCGATGGCATCTTCCAAGGTCGGCCACAAGTCGGTGATGGGATCGTTTGAATGATCTTCATCAGCCATAGCGGCCATGGTACCCGGCATTGCATCCATGTCATCCTGCCGGCGTTCAGGCCCTGCCGGGGGTATCGATATTGAGTCGGACCGCTATTACGGACTCTCGGGCGGAGCCAAGCTAACGGGAAGGTTCCCGGTGACTGCGTCCGTGATCAGAGCCGAGCGGCGTTCCTGGAGGAGGTCGATGGTGCGGCTGATCTTCTTGACCAGAGTGTCGATACGGCTGGTTTCGGAATCGAGGTAGTCGGCAATCGCCCGCTGATCTACCAGTGGTGGGAGAGTGACAGGTGTTGCGGCCAGCACGTCACCCGATAGCTCTGGGAAAGTCGATCCTTGCCCGCAAGACTGCAAGTTCTCGGTCATCGAAGAGAGCTGATATCGGAAGAACCGGACGTCGACCGGTTGTGTTGGTTCCAGACCCTTACAGCCCTGGTTGAATGCCATCAGACATGTAGTCTGTGCGATATATCCGATCGGTGCTCGGGAGGACACCAGAAGACTTCCTGGCGAGACGGCTCTACTTCCCGTGCTCAGTCCCTTGGGTGTCAGGGTTCGGTCCGTCGCGGAAATGTTCTTTCCGTTCCTTCGGCCGAGATCGACCGGGGTGGCCCAGGCAATCGTGCCTTTCCAATTCTCAGGATCAGAACGGGGCGTACCTCCATGGACGACTCGGAAGATCCGCCGCAGCGGCAGACTCTCCCAACTCACTGGGTGACCAGCGCGAGATGAGCCTGGATCGCTGCTTCGAGGATTCTGATCTCGGCGTCGGTCTCGGTCTGCCGGAACCGCGGACTCACCTGTCACCGCTGCGGTGATCAGGGCTTGGCGGCGTTCCCGGAGAAGTTCGATCATGCGGCGTTTCTTGGAGATGAGCCTGTCGATGCGCCCGGTTTCGGTGTCGAGGTAGTCAGCAATCGCCCGTTGCTCCGTGTGTGATGGCAGGGGCACTCGCTGTGCGTACGCGTACTCTCTACTGAGTCCTGGAACGCCTACATCTTGTCCTACCCTGTCCAGACCTAGAGTAGACAACGAATAGTAAAGCCATCGTATGTTGGCCTCTGTGCGTGCTGGATCAATGAAGTACGTTGTGTCGATCGCGAATACAGGATTGGGACTGTATTGGAGTTTTCCGTGGGATCCCTTCCTTCCGACCACAACCACCGGTGATCCGGTATTGGATGAGTTGTGTCGTCCAACCGGACCATTGGAACCAAAGACGGCAACGTCACCATCGACCCTATCGCCCGCCGGAAGGGAGGAACCGTACTCAAGGCAAGCTATGTGTCGGACCTGCGCCATCGGCCAGGTCAACGTGTCACCTCGGCGAGTAACACCCGGATTTCGGCTTCTAGGGTCCTGATCTCGGCGTCGATCTCTTCCAGTGGGCGGGGCGGGGTGTAGGTGTAGAAGTGCCTGGTCAGCGGGATCTCATAGCCGATCTTCGTCTTCTTCGGGTCATGCCAGGCATCGGGAACATAGGGGAGGACCTCTTCTTCCAGATATTCCTCGATAGCCGTTCGATATTCGAGGGTTTCAAGCCGCCTGCCGGTATCCGGCTCGAAGGCCACCCGGTCGGGAGGAAGCGGCACGTTCTCGTAGTCGCGCAGCGTAGGGTCGGGTTTGGCTTTGCCTCTGCTGGTAATGACCGGAGCGTCGGGGTCGCGAATAGCGAGGGCTTTGGACACTTCGTTGACAACCGGTGCTGGAATCTTTTTCGACGAGAGAGAGAGAGAGAGAGAGAGAGAGAGATTTTCGCGAACTCCTTAGCCCTCTTCTCGGTCTTGAATCCCTTTCCGTGGTTGCTCCGAAGTTCTTCGAGCAGACAATCCCGTTCCGCCGGAGAGAGTTTGCCGACCTTCTTCCCCACCGCGACCGCCGCAATAGTGTCGTCGTTGATCTCCCAGCGCAATCGAAGGGGCCGTTCCACCGTGATGCGTAGGAAACCGAAACTCTCGTTCGGGAAGATCTTGCACCTCGGACCGTCCTCGAAAGCCCCGTAGAGGCGGGTGAGGTCGGCGATCTGCTCCTCACTGATCTCCTTGCGCTTGTTGCCCAGGCTCTTACGCATCTTGGTCCATGACTCCCGAGCGTCGATCAGTTGGACCTTGCCGCGGCGTTTGTCGGACTTGCGGTTGGTGACCACCCAGAAGTAGGTCGAGATCCCGGTGTTGTAGAACAGCTGATCGGGTAGGGCGACCACGGCTTCGAGCCAGTCGTTCTCGATGATCCAGCGCCTGATCTCGGATTCGCCCGACCCGGCCGCCCCGGTGAACAGGGGGGAGCCGTTGAACACGATCGCCAGGCGGGCGCCGCCCTCCTCGGGTCGCTTCATCTTGGAGATCATGTGCTGGAGGAACAGGAAGCTGCCGTCGTTGATTCTGGGCAGGCCGGCGCCGAACCGGCCTGGAAAACCTCTGGTCCGGTGTTCGGAGCGGACATGGTTGGCGACCATCTTCCACTCCACCCCGAAGGGGGGATTGGCCAACAGGTAGTCGAAACGGTGGTCGGGATGCTGATCGTTGTCGAAGCTGTTTCCGAACCGGATCAGGGATGCATCCAAACCCTTGATGAGCATGTCGGCCCGGCAGGTGGCGTAGGTCTCGGCGTTGACCTCCTGGCCATACACTTCCAACCGGGCCTGAGGGTTCAGCTCTCGCAGATACTCCTCCGACACCGACAGCATCCCCCCGGTCCCGCAGGCCGGATCAAGCATGGTCTTGACGATCCCGGGTTTGGTAAGCAGATCGTCATCATCCACGAATAGCAGGTTGACCATCAGGCGGATCACTTCGCGAGGCGTGAAGTGCTCCCCCGCCGTCTCGTTGGATAGCTCCGAGAAGCGGCGGATCAACTCCTCGTATATGTAGCCCATTTGCAGGTTGGACACCTTGGCGGGGCTCATGTCGAGGTCGGCGAACTCCGATACCACCAGGTAGAGGAGGTTGTGCTGGTCGAGACGTTCGATCTGGGTGTCGAAGTTGAACTTCACGATGATGTCGCGGGCCGACTCTGAGAACCCGGCGATGTAGTTCCGCAAGTTGGCCGCCACGTTGTCGGGATCGGCTAGCAACGTCTTGAACGTGTGCTTCGACGTGTTGTAGAACGGCACCCCGGCCGCGTGCATAAGGATCGGCGCCCGGTTCTCCAGGTCTGCCGGGAGCATCGCAGCCCGCGCCAAGACCTTGTCCTTGGTGGGTTCAAGCACACAATCCAGACGTCGCAGCACAGTCAGCGGCAGGATCACCCGCCCGTACTCGGACTGCTTGAACACGCCTCTCAACAGATCGGCCACCGACCAGATCAAGGCTTGGTGGTTGATCCTATTACCGCTCATCCGGCCCGGTGTCCCGAATAGTCCGGACCAACGCCACGACATTCCCGGAATCGTGGATTACCGGTGATGATCCCCAAGCGAGTGCTCCTCAGGGCAGTAGCGCGGAGGCGGCCGATTCGATACGGTCCATGGCTTTGTCGAGTTGGGAATCCGGTACGGTCAGGGAAAACCGGATGAATCCCTCGCCATGAAGGCCGAAACCGATCCCGGGAATGGCCACCACCCCGGTGTGATGCAGTAGGCGGTTGAAGAAGTCCATGCTGGTGGTTCTCTTTGGTAGAGGCGCCCATACATAGAAGGTGCCCGGGGGCGGTTCCACCTCGAGGCCGATCCGTCGCAGAGCGGCCACCACCCTATCCCGGCGACGAAGGTACACGCCCATCTTGGCTTTCAGCAGATGCGCAGGTGTTTCCAAGGCGACTATCGAAGCCCGCTGAACAGCCCCGAACAGGCCGGCGTCGGTGTTCAGCTTGACGCTGCGGATCATGCCGACAATATCCGGATTGCCCACCGCCATCCCACTCCGCCATCCGGTCATGTTGTAGGACTTGGAAAGGCTGTTGAACTCAACCGACACGTCCATCGCCCCGTCGGCAGCCAGCAGGCTGGGACCCTGTTCGGCGCCGAATGTGATATCCGCATAAGGGTTGTCGCTTACCAGGATGGTTCGGGTACGGTGAGCGAACCGGACCGCTTCCTCATAGAAGTCGAGTGACGCCACCGCTGAGGTGGGATTGTTCGGATAGGACATCCAGATAGCCTTCGCCCGGGCTGCCAGATCATGCGGAATAGAGTTGAAATCGATCAGGAACCCGTTCTCGGCAAGGAGCGGGACCTTCCGCACCTCCACACCGGCGAGGAGAGCAGCCGCCTCGTAGGCGGGGAAGGCCGGATCGGGAACCAACACCATATCTCCCGGATCGAGTACACCCATACAGAAGTGTAGGTTTCCCTCCTTGCTGCCCATGAGAGGTACCACTTCTGTCTCCGGATCGACTGAAACCTCGAACCGGCGGTGATACCAGGCGGCTATCGCTGCCCGGAACTGGGGAAGTCCACGGGCCATTCCGGCCGGGTACTGGTGATTCAAAGGGTCCTGAGCGGCTTCGATCAGCGCGGCCACCACATGGGGAGGAGTCGGAAGGTCGGGGTCCCCTTTGCCCATATCTATCACGTCGATCCCGGCGCTCCGAGCCTCCTGCACGCGACGATGAATCTCCACATATACATAAGGAGGGAGAGCGTCCAAGCGTTGCGATCGAGCCAAGTCCATCGCTTGCATTCTACAAGTGGAAACCAGGATGTCGGCATGGATTGGCTGCGGACTCCCAGAACACTGAAACGGTTCACGGTTCTTGGCGTAGCCGTTTGATAGCCTGAACGAAGCCGGCGGCGCCTGATCGAAAACCCCTTTTGTTCGGTCGCCCTACCGAGTCACTTCATCCGACGCCCGGTACTACGCCAGACCCGCAAACCGTCAAATCTATGCAGCCGACGCTACCCTTGACTCCCGGCACTAAGGACTGTTCTGGTGAGCCCGCTTGATCTGGAGACCACACTTTGACACCGACACCCTCCATCCTCGGGACGTCCTACGCCCTCGCCCATACCCCTGACCTGGTCCGATTCGGATCCAAACCTGTTCGCGAGGGCGGAAAGGATCCGGAACTTCTATTGGAGATCAACGGGGCGCTCCGTTCATGGAGGGAGGTGCTCGGCTACCCGCCAAACCAGGTCTTCATAGGAAACCTCGCTCCACGGGAGCTAGACTCCGTCCCTCGTCCCTGGTACCGGAACCGTCTTGAAGCTGCCTCGCCCGCCGGACCGTTCGGGCGGTTGATCACCCAGGCGGCGCTGTACGGACTCATGAAACTGTGCGACGACTTCGATCTGCTCACCATCGACGAGGAGTTGGCGGGACAGGCCGCAGCGGAACTCACCCACTTCGACCACCGGATGGGCCGGATGGCCGGAATCCCGGCATCCGAAATCGAGTCCCTCGTCGAGAACGAGGACGGCCTTGCCCTTTACCACGAGGACCGCGTGGCGGGATTCATCCGCACCGCTCACGAACAGGACGACTCGTTGACCGCCTCGGTCCTGCTCGAGAACCTGGCCTGCAAGGCCACCGCGGTGCTGGCCGCGTCCGACCTGCTCCGAAGGAACGGTTTTCCGGCGGATCGGGTCGACTACCTGTTCAACAGCGGGGAGGAGGCGGTCGGGGATCGCTACCAGCGGGGCGGAGGCAGCCTGTCCAAGGCGGTCGGGGAAGTAATCGGATGCGTGAACGCCACCGGCTCGGACCTGAAGGCCTTCTGCTCCGCGCCGGTTCACGCCCTGATCGCGGCGGGAGCGATGGTGTCGTCCGGCCTCTACAGCCATGTAATGGTGGTGGGCGGCGGATCTCTCGCAAAGCTGGGTATGAAGTTCCGGGCCCACCTCCGCAACGGCGTTCCGGTAATGGAGGACTGCCTGGCGTCCATGGCCTTCCTGGTCGGTCCGGCCGGGTCGGACGGCATGCGGCTACGGCTTGACATGACGGGCAAGCATCCCATCGGGGCAGGCTCATCGGCCCGAGCTGTGTACGAGGCACTGGTCGTCGAGCCGCTAGCCAGGGCCGGTCTCGGTATGACGGATGTAGACATGTACGCCGTAGAGATGCACAACCCGGAGATCACCGAACCGGGTGGGAGCGGTGACGTGCCCAGGTCGAACTACCGGACCCTGGCGGCCATGGCGGTGCTCCGCGGTGAGATCGGGAGGGGAGACATGGACCGGTTCGTGGCTGAACGCGGGATGCCCGGGTTCGCTCCCACCCAGGGGCACATTCCGGCTGGTGTCCCCTACCTGGGGCATGCGCAGGGGGCTATGCGCCGGGGAGAACTGGAAAGGGCGATGATCGTCGCCAAAGGGAGCCTCTTCCTGGGAAGGATGACCCAGCTTGTCGACGGAATGTCCCTGGTGGTCGAGAGAGATGACCGGTAGGAAGGTCTGCGAAGAACACGGATGAGAGGAGACGCTGAAAATGGAACTGAACGGTAAGAGGGTGGTCGCCATCGGCGAGCGGGATGGGGTCAACGGACCCAGCCTAAAGCTCCTGGCCGAGTCTGCCGGCGCCAGCGTGGTGTTCAGCGTCACCCAGTGCTTCGTCTGAACGGCGGGAGGCGCCATGGACCTGGAGGACCAGGCGAACGTAAATCGTCTGGCAGAGACCTCCGGCACCGACGACATGGTGGTGCTGCTCGGGCAACCGGACGCCAACAGCGCCGGTCTCTTCGCGGAGACCGTAACCAGAGGCGATCCGAGTTGGGCGGGTCCCTTGGCCGGAGTCCCGTTGGGACTTCCCGTGTATCACGTACTGGAACCAGAGATAAAGAAACAGGTCGACGGCGATCTCTACGACGAACATGTCGGGCTGATGGAACTGTCCGCCGACGTGGAGGAGATCATCAAGTGGGTGTCCATGTACCGAGAGTAAGGTGGGTGACCGCAACCCCGCTTGACGACTAGTAAACATGCCCGACCCCTGCCGGAAGCCTACTGGGACACCGAAACCGGCACTTGTTGAAGAGCAGAAGAACATACGACGGATCGAAGGGGGGATCCAAGCTATCGCGCGGCCCTGTGCGGTATAATGCCGTGTGGTCTCATCGACGTCGCAGGAGAGCGGAACCCTCCTCGAGACACGTTCGCTGAGCAAGTGGTTCCCGCGCCGGCGCACTCTGGTTGAGCTTCTTACCGGAGGGGACCGGGAATACCTCAGGGCTGTCGACCGTGTCTCGATCACCATCCGAGCCGGGGAAGCCCTCGGCCTCGCCGGAGAGAGCGGCTCGGGTAAGACGGTGACAGCCGAGGTGGTAGCGGGGCTGCAACAGCCGACATCGGGGAACGTTCTTTTCAAGGGCGCTCCGATGACCGGACGCATACCGCGCACCAGGAGCGCTCGCTTCCGGCGCTCGGTGAGCATGGTGTTCCAGGATCCCTTCGACTCCCTCAACCCCCAGAAGCGGGTCGGAAAGCTGGTGGCAGAGCCGTTGGAGATACACAAGGTGGGTAATGACGCCGAGCGGCGGCGGCGGGTCATCGACACCCTGGAACGGGTACGCCTCCTCCCCGCTGAAGGGTTCGTCAGCAAGTATCCCTTCGAGTTGAGCGGCGGCGAACGCCAACGGGTAGCCATTGCCCGTGCCCTCATCCTCAATCCTGAACTGCTGATCGCTGACGAGCCGACCACGATGCTGGACGTATCGGTCCGCGCGGGGATCCTCAACCTGATCCGGGACCTGCAAAAGTCAACCCGGATGTCGCTGCTCTTCATTTCCCACGACTTCACGACACTCAGCTACGTGTGCGACCGGATCGCCATCATGTACCTCGGCCATCTAGTGGAAGTAGGCCCGGCGGACCGGGTCATGGCAGAACGGTTCCACCCCTACACGAAGGCCCTGGCGTCAGCCATCCCCGTTGCGGATCCCGCCGTCAAACGGGAGCGGGTACGTCTCTCTATCGACGAGAGCGGCGCCGCACGGGCGGGCGGGTGTCCGTTCGCGGCGAGATGCCCGCACAGGATGGAGATCTGCGACTCCGTGAGACCGGAACCCTTAGACGTCGAGCCCAATCACTGGGTTGCCTGCCACCTGTTCAGCATCGACGCCAGACCCGTATCAGCCACTCGCTGAAAACCCGCTGCCTGCGTGTCGCAAACCTGGTCTACGGCATCCATCGAGTCGATTCGAGGGAAGGCTGATCCGGCGTTGAGGGACCCATCGAACGTAGCCGGCGCCGCCAAGCGGTGGGCATCGCTCCGGGTCACCAGCGAAGCCGGGAACCCCTTTCGAGTGTTCACCTAGCAAAAAAACCCGCACCGGTCAAGACGCCCCGGCTACCAGGGGTATACCATCCGATCCTGACATCCGAGAGAGGAACACGAGATGGGAGTTCGCCGACACAACAAACTGTATTCGCGCAAGGGCCTGTTGATCGTGTTCGCCGTATTCGCCATGGTGGCGGCGGCGTGCGGCGCCGACGAGGAGGAGACCACCGAACCGACACAGGCGCCTGCAACGACGGCGGCTATGCAGGAAACCGAGACGCCGACCACGGAAGCAATGGCGATGGAAGCCGAACTCACCGATGCGACCAGGGTCCCGACCATACGGTTCATGGGGCCGTCCGCCGGGTACGAGTCTCCACACTTCGAAGCCAACAACCGGATGTTCGAGGAGTGGGAGAAGCTCGGGCTGACGGTCGAGACGAACCTGGTTCCGGACTGGGGGAGCTTCTCAGCAGCGGCCGAACTGCGTAACTGGGACATGGCAGCCGCCGGCTACGTCGGCAACATCTTCCGGATCGATCCGGACCAGTTGCTGTCGCGGCCGCTCTACGGCGAGTTCGCAGGCTCCAGCAACTACGGGGACTGGGTCTTCGAAGAGTACGACACCATTCTGGAGGCGTCCAAGGTCGAACTCGACGTCGACGCACGTCGTGAACTGGTGTGGAGACTGCAGGAAATACAAGCACTCGACATTCCGGTCGTCGTTTCCTACCATCCCTCCGAGGTGTACACCTGGAACAAGGATGCGTATACCAACGTCATACCAGGTGTCGGAACCGGCCTGTATAACTTCTGGAACTTCGTGGGCGCCGAGCCCATAGGAGACGACAAGATCTACCGCATCGCGATCGAAGGTTTCTTCCGGTCGATCAACCCCACGGCTGCCAACGACTACGACAGCGACGTCGAGATCCACAACCTGATCTACGACAGCCTCGCCAAACCGGATCCGACCGGCAAGGTGGTCCCGTGGGCGGCGGAGAGTTGGACCTTCCCCGAGCCTTCGGTAGTCGAGGTCGTGATCCGGTCCGGAATGAGCTTCACGGACGGGACACCCGTCACCGCGGAGGATGTGAAGTTCAGCTTCGACTACCTCAAGGAATGGGAGGTAGGTCTCTACCAGAATGCTCTGACTCCGGTCGAGTCGGTCGACGTGGTGGACCCTCACACCATCAGGATCAACCTGTCCGGGCCGACGGCCACCATTACGTCGGGAGCCCTGTCACAAGTTCTGATACTGCCCAAGCACATCTGGGAGAACGTCGTCGCTGACCAAGGGCTGACGCATCCGTCCGAGTGGACCGAGACCGACATGATCGGAAGCGGTTCTTACAAGGTTCAGAGCGTCTCCAGCGAAGCTGTGGAGTTGACGAGGAACGATGACCACTTCGACCCGCCCGCATCCGAGGGTCACCTGACCCTTTACCTGGCCGACAACCAGGCGGTGTTCCGCGCGCTTCAGGATGGCACCATCTACTTCCATCAGGTGGCAAGCCTTACCCCGGCGGGTGCTAACCAGGCCGCAAACGAGCCGCACCTGGAACTCGGTGAGGTCGGGGGTATCACGGACCGGTGGACTGCCTTCAGCATGCGCGACGACTCACCGTTCCAGGACTATCACCTCAGGCATGCTCTGGCCCACACTTACGACTACGCAACCACGGTGGACGTCATCCTCCAGGGCTACGGCGCCCCGGGACAGGGGACTATCGGGCCCGGCAACACATTCTGGCAGAACCCCAACATCCCGCACGAGGAGCGGCCCGACGGCGAGCCCCACTGGCATCAATACGATCCCGCGAAGGCGAGGCAGATCCTGGAGGACGCCGGGTACCGCTGGGACGACGAGGGCAACCTCCATTTCCCGGAGAACCACGTGCCGCAACTCCATTACAATGGCTAGGAGAGAAGAAAAGACGGGTGGGGGCCGCGGTCGCCCCCACCCGCATCCGGCTTGGCTCGGTGGGCACGGTTGTCCAAGGGTCTCCTAGTCCGGGACCGTCGTACGAGATGACGCCGAGGCGCGGCGGGATCGTCGACATGAGCATCGACGGTGTCGACACCGGACCATGTACCAGCCTGGTTGACGGTCGCTTGACCCTTGATCCGTCCGAACTGGCGGGGATCGTGGAGGGCGACGAGCGCATCGAGCAGGCGCTCGTCCATGTCGTGCAACCAGGTGACGATGTCCGTCTCGTGCATGTACTCGACGTGGTGCAGCCCGTCTCCCGGATGGGCGGTAACAGCCAGACCGTCTTCCCGGGCATTCTCACATCCCCGGGTCATCTGGGGCGGGGACCGGTCCTGCGGATCAACGGGGTCAAAGTCACGGTGCTCGGTGTGATACCACCCGTCGACTCGTTCTTCACCCAGCAGGAAGGTGTCCTCGAGATGAGGGACGGATCAGCCGATCTCTCGCCTCTTGCCGGCGAGCCCCATGTGGTGCTGGAACTGGCCGTATGCCAGGGCTTGGAACCGGCTACGGCGGCCGAGGCCTACAGGAACGCCGCCCTGCGAGTCGCCAGACGCATCGGCGAGGCGGTGGCTGATCGCTCCGGTTCCGAGGAGGCTCCCGGATTCGGAGCGCCGGCGCGCGATCCGGGCCGGGTGCGAGGCGATCCCTTGCGCTTGATACACATCTGCGAGGTCTCGGCCTTCGGATCGCTGTTCGACACGCTGGTGGTCGGCAGATCGGCCCGTGACCTGCTGCCGACCCTGCTGTCCCCTCTCGGCTTGGCGGGGGGCGCCGTGGTGTCGGCCGACTACCACTACGCCGGCCAACGAAACTACACCTGCTACTACCAGTCGAATCCCGTCGAGAAGAGCGCCGTCACGGGCGGATCCGAGTTCCTAGGCACGATCCTTCTCCCGGTCGGGCGAGACGACACGAAGAAGACCGCCGGCGCCGCTTTCGCGGCCCACCTGGCCGAGATGGCGGGCGCCGACGGCGCCGTAGTCACCGCGGTGGCGGGCGGCAATGCCCACCTCGACGTCATGTACGCGGCGCGCGAGTGCGAACGTCGAGGCATCCCGACAGTGCTTTCCATCGTCGAGATGGCGGGTTCCACCGGCGCCGACCCGGGTATGGTGGACACGGTGCCCGAGGCGGATCTGATGGTCTCGACCGGAAACCGGGAGGAACTTATCCTGCTCCCCCCGACCGGTAGCGTGCTCGGAGGCGCCAGCCTGCTCGACGGACCCGAGGAGGAGAGCGGAGGAAAGGACGCGGTGGGAGAGTTACGAGTGCCGCTGCGGACGATAGTCGGATCCAGCAACCAGATGGGAGCATGGCGGATAGGAGCAACCCTGTCATGAACAACACTGTCACGAGCGGAACGCTGAGAGTCGTTTCCTACCTGAACCAGTTCTTCGCAGGCCAGGGAGGGGAGGAGGCCGCTTCCACGCCGCCCCACGTTGTGGAAGGTCCGGTCGGACCGGGCAGGCTCCTGCAGCAACTGCTCGGCGGTCGCGGCCGGGTGGTGGCCACCGTTATCGCCGGTGACGACCACATGGCGGAGCAGGACGGCGCGGTCGACCATGTCGCCGGACTCATACTGGACCAGCAACCGGAGTTGGTGGTGGTCGGACCGGCGTTCCAGGCCGGGCGGTACGGGGTCGCCGGCGCCGGGATATGCGGGTCGTTGTTCGATGCCGGCGTGGCGGCCGTCACCGGCCTGCATCCCGAAAACCCCGGCGTCGACGTGGAACGCACGAAGGTCTACGCGGTGCCGACAGGTCCGAACGCGGCCGGAATGCGGGAAGCGTTGGAAAAGATGGTCCGCCTAGGTGAACGCCTCGCCCGCGGCGCCCGGCTCGGTACCGCTGCCGATGAGGGTTTCATCCCGCGCGGGATACGCCAGAACACGTTCTCCGAACGGAACGCCGCCGATCGGGCGGTTGAACTGCTGGTCCGCAAGGTCAGAGGCCGGCCGTTCGAGACCGAGATACCTCTACCCGTCTACCACCGAGTCGCTCCCTCGCAACTGTCCGCCCCGCTGCGCGACCTCACCCTGGCCATCGTTTCCGAGGCCGGCGTGGTTCCAAGGGGCAATCCCGACCGTCTGGAGTCAGCCCGGAGCCGGAGGTGGCTCACATATCCTCTCGATGATCTCGACGCTTTGTCGGGTGACAGCTACCAGACCATCCACGGGGGATTCGACAACACCCCCATCTCCGCGGATCCGAACCGGGCCATTCCGCTGGACGCGCTCCGGGAGTTCGAGCGTGCAGGCGTGTTCGGCCGCCTCTACGAGAGGTACTACGTCACCACCGGCATGACCATGGCCATCGCCGATGCCGAGCGGATCGGACGGGAGATCGCGGCGGATCTGATCGGTAACCAGGTCCAGGCGGCGATTCTCACCGCCACCTGAGGAACGGGGACGCGTTGCGGCGCAACGCTCGCAAGGGAAATCGATGCCGCCGGACTGCCGAACGTGCTGATCACCCCGATGCCCTCGGTGGCCGGCAACATCGGAGCCAACCGGATCGTAGTGGGGAAAGCCATTGCCCACCCGCTGGGCGCCCCGGAACTGGAACCTGAACAGGAGCGCGAGATACGCAGGCAGATGGTGGCCCGGGCGCTGGACGTCCTTGCAGAGAGGATCGAGAGCCAGACCGTCCGCCGGGTCTCGTGAAGAGATGCGTACCGGTAAATGCGAAGCGCTCGTTCCCCGCTCCGACCGCGCGGAACCGTAGCGGATCCGCGGAGGAAGATCGGAATGTACGGTAACTGCGAGACGATAGACGACAAGGAGACAGGATGAGCCGGCATGTAGCAGGACTGATCGACGGCAACGGTCTCTACCAGTCGCGCATGGCGCGCGGAGGTGACTGGTTCTTCATGGCGAGCCCTCCGGTGGACGAACATGGGCGGATGCCGCCGGAGGTCGAGGTCCCGGCGCCCTACACGCTGAGCCCGTCGGCGAACGTCCGGAACCAGACCGGATACGTGTTCAAGCGGTATGGCGAACTGCTCGAGGGCCTAGGCGCCACCTTCCAACAGGTTGCCCAGGTCGAGCAGTACATCCAATGGAAGTCCCATGCCGATGGATATCTCGAAGTCAGCCGAGGGCCTGGTTTCCTCGACCGGAACCGTCCCAGCAGCGCTCTGATGGAGACAGGCGACTTCATCCCGGAGGGGATGGTGGTAGCGCCCAGCGCCTTCGGGTTCGTGCCGCGACCGGGCCTTGAGGAGAAGGAGATCCGCTCGACGGGTCTTTCGTACGCTCGCAAGTACCCGGAGTTCGGTCCCAGCTACACGCATGAGGCGCCGTTCAGCGAAGTAGTCCTGGCCGGACCCTACGTCTTCTGCACCATCTGGGCCTCCGACTACGAGACGGGAGTCCATCCCGACGTGGTGCTCCCGGACTGGGTCTGGTGGGGCCAGGAGATCCGGAACGAGGCGCTTTGGGGGATGGATGCCCTGCGTCGCAAGCTCGAAACCGGTGGGACGTCTATCGAGAACGCTGTCCACTGCACGGTGCTCCTCGTCGAGATCGAGGACCTGTACGAACTGGATCTGGTATGGGGGGAGGCGTTCGGTGACAACCCGCCCGCCCGAACCGTCACGCCCGTACGCGGGTTGGGAGCGCCGCGCTGGGAAGGCGCCAAACACCACACCGAAGGCGCGATGAAGATGGAGATCCAGTTCAGGTCGATCCGGCCGGATCACGGCGCCGTCAAGGAGATCATCGAGGTGGAGGGCGGTCAACTCGGAATCGACCCCGCTGCGGTCAAAGCGGGGGACCTGCTCTGGACATCCAGCCAGTTCGCCGGCGGCGTCAAGGGCCTCGTGACGGCTCCCGATGCGTCCAGCCAGGTCGACTTCCTCTTCCGGCGGCTCAGTAACATCTGCGAGGCCGGCGGGACCACCCTGGATCAACTTCTCCGGCTGAGGGCCTACGTGTCTGATCCGAACGACGGGTACGCCGTCTACGAGGGGCTCCGGAAGTACATTCCGGCTGACCCGCCCTGTGTGGTGGTGGCCGGAGTGCCCGGACCGCTGCAGGTACCGGGGTGTACGGTCATGATGGACGCCGTTGCGTACGCGCCCTGACGCGGCGACTCCGCTGACGATTCGGACGTGCCGTGGACGCCGGCGCCTGGCTTCCGGGCCTCCGGCCGCAACCCTTCGTGCTGAACCGGCCGCCTCCCCGCGGGCGATGAGCCTCCGCTGCCAGGGACATGGCACATGACACCGGGCTACATGCTGCGACGGGTCGGGTACGTCACCCTCAACCTGCTGGTGATCGTGACGATAGCCTTCTTCCTGTTCAGGCTGATCCCCGGTAACCCGGCCGACATCATGGTGGGCTCGCTCGCCAGCGAGGAGCTCCGCCAGACGATCATCGACCGCTACGGCCTCGACGACCCGTTGCCGCTCCAGTACGTCAAGTACATGCGTTCCCTCGTTACCAGCGACCTCGGCTCATCGTTGATGACGAACCGTCCCGTCCAGGAAGTCATCTTCAGGTCCTTCTCGAACACACTGGTTCTGGTGCTCGGCATCTTCGTGGTCTCCTTCACGCTCGGAGGTCTCGTAGGGGCACTGCTCGGCTGGAAGCGGGGTACATGGGTGGAGCGGGTCGGGGGCGCGCTGGAGCTCCTGGTGAGGGGGGCGCCCACGTTCTTCGTGGGGGTCATCCTGATCCTGATCTTCTCGATAACCCTCGACTGGTTGCCGTCCACAGGAATGCGGAGCGGCGGCTTCGATGAGACGAACCTGTTCCGTATCTACACGAGTGCCGACTTCCTCAAGCATCTGATCCTGCCGGTTGTGACGGGGTCCCTCTACGCACATGTCGTCCCCGCCCTGATAATGCGCAACACCATGATCTACCTTAAGCACGCGGACTTCCTCGATCTGGCCCGGGCCAAGGGGCTGTCCGAGCGCGCCGTGATGCTCCGGCACGGGGTTCGTAACGCTCTCATGCCGCTGATCGCCGAGGGCTCACAGTTTCTGGGGTGGGCCGTTGGCGGCCTGGTAGCCATCGAGTTCGTGTTCTCCTGGCCGGGACTCGGTCGTGAGATCGTCCATGCCCTCGACGCTCGGGACTATCCGGTCGCGCAGGGAGCGTTCCTGTTCATCGCGGTCCTCGTGCTGCTGGTCTACTTCGCCGCGGATCTGCTTGCCAGTTTGCTGGACCCGCGCGTCCGGCGCCGGTCTTCGGCCGATTGACCGGCGAGTCGGGCATGTACTGGACCCAGATCGCCAACGCCCTCCGGCGGGACAAGGTTGCGCTGGCCGCAGCAGCAATCCTGGTCCTGTTCGTGGCGATGGCTCTGATAGGTCCGGGACTAGCTCCGCACGACCCCCAGGAGATACTCAGGGACGGGAGCGGGGAGGCGCTCGTCCTCAGGTTCCCATCTCTCAGCCACCCGTTCGGGACGACGGACCTGGCTCGCGACATCTTCTCCCAGATCCTCACCGGCGCTCGCCCGGTGCTCATAGTGGGCTTCTGGGCCGCCCTCATTCCCACCGTCTTCGGGTTGTTGCTGGGCGTGCTGGCCGGTTACAGGTCGGGGGCGACCGACACCATCGTTTCCCGGTTCGTGGAGATCGCCTACTCGCTACCGTTCGAACCGGTGGCCATCGTGCTCATCTCCCTCATCAGCCCGAGCAGATGGACGCTCATCCTGGCGATCTCCCTCCTCTACTGGCGACGCCCGACACGGGTGATCCGGAATCAGGTCCTCACGCTGCGGGACACGGCCTTCATAAAGGCTGCCCGGGTTGCGGGGGCCTCAAGCCGGCGAATCATGTTCCGGCACCTGATACCCCTGGTGCTTCCCCTGGCGTTCGTGTACATCCCGGTGGCGTTCGGCAACGCCATCCTGGCCGAGGCTTCGATCAGCTTCCTCGGTTTCGGGGATCCCCTGTCCCAGAGTTGGGGATCGATCCTCCGCAAGGCCTTCGACGGCGGCGCACTCGACCTGGGCTGGTGGTGGATGATCGCTCCGGGCCTGTCCATCACGGTCGTGACCTCGTCGATGTTCTTTCTCACCCGACCGTTCGAAGAGGTCCTGAACCCCAGGCTTGCCAGGGAACTTCCCAAGGAGAAGGCATGAGCGAGCTTCTCCGTGTCAGCGATCTCTCGATCGACTACCGGGCCGACGGGGAGTGGCGTCCTGCGGTCTCGGAAGTCTCGCTGACGGTCGAACGGGGGAGGATTCTGGGAGTGGTCGGCGAGTCGGGTTGCGGGAAGAGCACCCTGGCTCGCGGGCTGATCCGGCTTCTCCCTGAGAACGGCCGCATCACTCGCGGGAGTGTCGCGCTGGACGGTGTCGACTTGCTGACCCTCGGAGACTCCGATCTCAGGAAGTACCGGTGGGACCGCGTGTCGATGGTGTTCCAGGGCGCTATGAACGTTCTGGATCCCGTGTACCGGATCGGGGCCCAGATCGCTGAGGCCATCCGCTGGCACCGGCCCGTTTCCAGGCGGGAGGCGTGGACCACCGCCCGCAGGCTTCTGGGGAAGGTCGGGATCGAGCCGGACCGGGCGAGGAGCTACCCGCACGAGTTGAGCGGGGGAATGAAACAGCGGGTGGGGATCGCCATGGCGATCGCCCTGGAGCCCGATCTGGTGATCGCAGACGAACCCACAACCGCCCTGGACGTGATAACCCAGGATGTCGTACTCGGGCAACTGGTCGACCTGCAGCGATCAGCCGGCAACTCGATGATCCTCATCTCTCACGACATGGGGATCATCGTAGAGTCCTGCGACGACGTGGCGGTCATGTACGCAGGGGAGATCGTGGAGACGGGGACTGTCGAGGATGTCTTCTCCAGGCCCGCCCATCCCTACACGATCGGGCTTGTCAACGCCATTCCGAAGACCGGCGCCGAGACCGAAGCGGTCTCGATTCCCGGACATCCTCCGGCAGCCGGCGAGTGGCCGCCCGGCTGCCGGTTCCGGGCTCGGTGCCCTTTCGCAACGGTCGGCTGCGAGGATCCGATCCCATGGACGCGGACCGGCCAGGATCGAGGGGTTCGCTGTGTCAGGTACGAGGAACGCGGCGAACTACGGCGCCGGGGTTCCGAGCAGTCGGCCTGGGAACGGATCGGCGCGTCGCCGGAAAGACCCGCTTGAGCAGCGTGGAACTGGTCACCCGCGAGGTGACGGATGCGCGATTCGGAGACAGGACCAGGTTGTCGGAGGACCGACTCGTCGTCTCCCAAACCGAGCTATTCGATCTCCTGAGAAAGGACCCGCGCCTTCCCGATCTGCGATTCCACATCGTCAGACCGGGGCAGAGCGTCCGGATCAACGGCATCCTCGATGTGATCGAACCGCGTGCCAAGGACCGGAGGAGCTCCTTGGCTACCTTCCCCGGTATCGGGGCCGACCGGGCCTTCCTGAGGTCGGGCCGGACCCACGCGGTGCGAGGAGTCACCGTCATGCCGGTCGGTCGACTCCCCGCCGGGGAAGAGACGTTCGTGCAGGAGGATTGCCTGCTGGACATGGCCGATCCCGGCGCCCGGTACTCGCCCTTCTCTCGCCACGTGCAGTTCGTGGTCGAGTTCGAGGATCCCGGCGACGATGGCAATGTCCGGGAGGCGGTGGCCGTAAGGCAACTCGCGGCCATCCGCGTAGCCCGCTTCCTCGCTGAGCGGGCGGCGCGGCCAGGACCGGGCGAGACGGAGACGTTTCCGGGCAGTGATCCGGATCGGGGCCGCAGGGAGGCTGTCCGCGTGGCCTACGTCTGCTCCTTGATCTCAGAAGGCCCGCTCCACGACACGATGCTGTACGGCGAATCGACCGAACACCTCCGGCCACGTTGGATCACCGTGCCGGAACTCGTGGACGGAGCCCTCGTCAGTTCCGACTATCACTTCTCCTGCCAGCGGACGCCCACGGTCCTGTACCAGCGCAACCCGGTTGTGAAAGCGGTCATGGACAGGCCGGAGTTGGCGCTCGACGGCGTCGTCCTGACCCTGCGCTTCGGGTCTCACTCCGAAAAGCGCCGAGCGGCCGCCCGGATCGCCGAGATGCTCCGCGCGCGGGGAGTCCAAGCGGTCGTGACCCACCCTGCAGTGGGAGGAAACGCACACATCGACGCCCTTGACATCGTCCGCGAATGCGAGCGGTCGGGCATCCACACGGCTCTGATGCTACAGGAGATGGCGGGAGACGACGGCGCCGACCCCGGCCTGGTCGATTCCGTCCCCGAGGCGGACCTCATGGTCAGCTCGGGTAACCGGGATCAGATCGTCGAACTGCCCGAAGTAGATCGCGCGATCGGTCCGGATCGACTGAGCGACGGCAGGCTCACCAAGGAATCCTTGCGCCTATCGCTCCGGCGCTATCTGTGCAGCACGAACCAGGCGGGCGCGCACACCATCACCGCCGGCGACGCGTGACGCGGGAAGCGCCCCGCGTTCGAGTCAACGCGTGAGAAGGGCGGCTGCCGTTCCGGTCAGGATTCTCCGCAGGGCGTCCCGTCCCACGCCTGCCTCCTCGCTGGCGCCTTCGATGTGCTCCACCGGGTCGTCGACCCACATGGGAAACGGTGCGTCGGTTCCGCCCACCACCCGGCGTGTCCCTACCGTCCGGATCAACGAGACCAGCGCCCGGCGATCATGAAGCATCGTGTCGTAGTAGAACATGCGGAGGATCTCGTCCGGATGCTCCACGCGCTTGCCCACGGTGGGGACGTGCTGCGAAGCGTGCGCGGCCCGGCCGGCCAGGTAGGGAAGGGTGCCTCCACCATGCGCAAGCAGTATCTTCAATCCGGGCCAGGTCGTGAGCACATCGCTGAAGTAGAGCCGCAGGGCGGCCAACGTGGTGTCGAACGGGAACCCGCAGACGTTGGCGAGGTGGTCACGTCCCATCCGCCGACCGCCCATGACGCGGTAGGGGTGCATGAAGAGCAAGACACCGAGCGCCTCAGCGGCCTCCCACAACGGTTCGAGGCCCGCCTCGTCGAGATCCGTTCCGTTTACCTGGGAGGGAATGGCGCCGCCACAGAACCCGAGCTGTTCGACACAGCGCCTCAACTCTTCGGCGGCCAACTCGCCGCTCACCAGCGGAAGCGCCGCCAGGGCGCTGAACCGCCGGTCTCCCTCGATGTCGCGGGCGATGCCGTCGTTCAAGGCTCGGCACCAGGTCCGCGCCCGGCCGGGATCGAGGTCATCTCCGGTGATGTCCATCCAAGGCGCCAGCACCTGCAGTTCGATACCCCGTTCGGCATTCCATCGGATGCGACCGCCGAGGTCACTCAGCGCGGGCAGCACCGGGTCGGATGGACCGGCCGGAAAGTCGAGGACCCTCCGCTTCGCATCCCAGGACGCGGGGAGGAGACCTCTGGAGGCCGCCTCTAGCACCGACGGCGAGACGTAATGGGCGTGAAGGTCAATCATGTATCTCCGGGCCAGGTTAGCCGATGAGAGCCGCGAAAAGGCGAGTGTTGCTCATTATTCGATGGTGTTACGCCCCAGGCGACCGGTAGAGATAGTTTAGCCGCCCAGAGGGTACATCCGGTCGGCCGGACAGTTGCCGACAAACACCTGTGTCACGGCATCGCCCACCAGCCACCCCCGTCTTTTCAGCACCCCGTGTAATGGGCCGCCGTATCCGGATGGTGGTGCTTACGGTAACTATCAGTGTATGTCGAGGCTGGGGTATTCCCACATCCTTGAGTTGAGTGGGTGGAGTATCAGGACCGGCCCCGCAGAACCAACCCAAAACTTCATGCGGGGGTTTGAATAGGTAACCGGGAAGGGACCAATGAAACCCCTGGATAGGGAAAATACCTACCTTGTAGCTCACCTGGAACAGGCGCGACTTTCACCCCCCGGGTGATCCTCAAGGGCGGCGAAATCGGCTTGACCTATGGTCCTCTCGAGTGAGGGAAATGACGAATAAGGGTTAACCCCGATTTTTCATGCA
Organism: uncultured Acidimicrobiia bacterium; assembly: GCA_964516495.1. GTDB lineage: Bacteria > Actinomycetota > Acidimicrobiia > Spongiisociales > Spongiisociaceae > JAPPFW01. Next base: position 25,481 of record CAZEZF010000015.1, read on the forward strand.
GGGGCTTGAATGGGTAACCGAGAGAGATGCAATAAACTCTCTGACCTGGGAGGATAGCCGCTTGACGGCCTCGTCTGGACGGGGCGCCCCCATCACCCAGAGGTGAAGGCCGGGACACCCGTGAAAGTGGGCTTGACATGGCCTTTTTGAGTTCGGTGTGTCTGGGGCATGAAGAATCAGGGTTAACATCGTAGATCGATTTCAACACCTATAACAGAGGCGGGTTAGGCGTGCAGGGAAACAACGGACAAGGATAGTGCTGAGAAACCCCCGGCTTGGCCCGACGTCCGATGGTAAACCACCTGGCCAGCGGCCGGAGGGCCGATCCAATCACCTGTTTTTCAGCGCCATCCTAAGCGCCCGTCGGGGCCGGGACTTTGCGCCGGTACCGTATCCGACCCAGACCGAACGTCTCGCCCGCCATGTCGCCGGTCTCCGATTCGAGGACATTCCCCGACCAGTGGTGGACAAGATGAAGGAACACCTCGTCCACCACCTCGGTCTCGCCTTCCGGGGACATAGCACCGAGGAAGGCGGCCAAGCAATCGGGATCGCCGAGTCCTTCGGGCATCCAGGGTCGGCGACCATCATCGGACGACCCCACCGGACGTCCCCGCTGGAGGCCACCCTCGCCAACACCACCCTGATGCGTTCCGAGTTCCTCGACGATGTACTGTTCCCGGCCGGTGTTCACGCCGCTCTCGTCACCCTGCCGCCCGCCTTGGCCGTCGCCGAGGAACGAAACAGTTCCGGCAAGGAGTTGCTGACCGCCCTGGTAGCCGCCTATGACGTAATAGGAAAGCTGGGCGCCCCGGCGTCGTTCAGTACCGCCCGGGCGCCGAGAAGGCCCACCATTCCGTTCGGACCTTTCGGGGGCGCCGCAGCCGTTTCCCGACTTCTCGGTCTCACCAGCCACCAGACCGCCCACGCCCTCGGTTACGCCGCCCACTCCGGTATGGGTCTCAGCGAGGGCGACTTCGTAACCCACTACTACAGCCTGGTAGCCCGCAACGGACTCATGGGCGCCTATCTGGCCTCCCGAGGCGGCCTGTCATCCTTGGCGGTCATGGAAGGCCGATACGGCTTCTGGAACACCTACTTCACCGGGCCGCCGCCCGGAATCGAGGAGTCCCTCGACAGCCTGGGGACGGAGTTCGAGATTATGAACGCCACCACCAAGCGCTATCCGGGCACCGGCCTCAACATCGTGCCCATCGAGCTCGTACTCGGATTAACCGCCCGGCACGCCCTGACCGCCCACCGTACCGAATCGGTGACCGTCGCCTTACCGGTCGAGCGCAGGAACTTCGTCACCGGGCAAATGCATCCTCCCTTTCAGACCGTGGCAGCGGCGCGGAGTTCGGTGATCTTGGCGATCGCCGTCATCCTGGCTACAGGAGGCTTTGATCACGCCCTCGTCAAGGACTTCACCCGGCCCGACCTGGTGGAGTTCTGCGACCGTATACGGGTGGTGCTCGAAGAGGGGCGCCCGATCCGCCACGCCCGCATCGAAATCGAGAACAACGATGGACGGTTGCTGGTGGATGAAGGGCATGACCATGCCTTCGATCCCGTGGAGTGGCGCCCCTGGTTGCGTACCGGCGGACATGACCTGATCGGCGAGGAGGCTCTTGGCCGGTTGGTGGAGACCATCCGCGGGCTCGAAGAGATCGAGAACGTCGCCGAGTTGGGAGCTTTGCTCCGACCTACAACCCTCCGTCGATAGCGTGGTGCGCGGTGACCACCAAGGTATAGAGGTCGAAGACGGGCCTCCCCACGGCGCGGCGCATCGCTCTTCCCCAAGGAACGAAGTTGGTGCATTCGAGCACGATGGCCCCCACCTCCGGATGCTCATGCACCTGCCTCCTCGCCAACTCCACCAACTCATCCTCCAGGACATCCCGCTCGGCCACCGCCGTCTGGTCGATGTAGACCCGGGGAAATACCGCATCCTCGGGCATGGCGGTGACCACCGTATCGAACTCCCCGGGTGACCATCCCATCCCCAGGAAGTGACGGTCGGTCAGATGCGGTCGCTCCGTCAGGATCCCTACCTTGCGACCCGGTCCCGCCAGCCGCGCCGCCAACGGAACCTGCAGCAACGCCGAGGTGAGCATCGGCACGCCGACCCGCGCCTGCAACTCCCGATGGAAGACGGACAGGAAGCCGCAGCTGGTGGTGATCGCCTTCACACCCATCTCCTCGAGCTCCCGAGCACCATCGACGAACGGATCGAGCAGGGTCGGATCCGGTTCCGAACCCATTATCCGACCGGTGTCGGCGCCCCGGACGACCTTGTAGCGAACCGGGAAAGGCCAGGTGAGGGCGTTACCGACATCGCCGGGCGGGCGGGGACAGGTGGTATCGAGCATGAGTATCCCGACGTCGTACCCGTAGACAGTCCTCCCACCCTTGAGAATCCCCATCCGTCAACTCCCTCACTCGCCATCCGAGACTATCAAGTCTGAAACGGATCCCGATATCATTAACCCCGGTTCGGACCCGCTGGTCTTCGCGGACCGATGTGTGATGGCGTTGACCAAATGTCGCCGGTCTCTGCCCGCCGAGGGGGGCACGCGGAAGGTTCGGACGGTCGGTGTAGTCAAGACCCTGATGGAGAGCGCGGCGGGAAATACGGAGAGTGGAAGCCGGATGAAACTCGCTTATGACGACCTCGAGATGCTGGACGGCCGACAGGGCCCAGCCCGGCAGCGGGCGATGGAGGGACTTGTCCGGCTGGGCGAAGCGTTCGGCGCGGAGGACCTCGTGTCGATCGGCTACGCCCATGTACACCCCGGAATGGCCATGTACGCGCAGGATGTGGAACTGCTCGAGGACTTGGCGAACCTGGGAGGGCGGGTGATGGTCCCGACCACCGCCAACGTCACCAATGTGGACACCGAGAACTGGCGGGACACGGGCGCCCCGGAGTCATTGGCGCGCCTCCACATGCGGGGCGTGGCGGCCCACCGAGCCCTGGGGTGCGTAAGCGCCATGACCTGCACCCCCTACTGGGCGGGCCATTGGCCCACCTGGAACACCCATATGACCTCCATCGAGTCGGGGGTAACCATATTCTGTAACTCGGTACTCGGCGCCCGCTCCAATCGGGACGGCTTCTTCAGCGTCTACGCAGCCCTCACCGGACGCTATCCTCGCTTCGGTTACCACCTTGACCGGAACCGCAGGGGAACCCACCTCGTAACGGTCGAAGCTCGGCTCGACAACACCACCGACTTCAGCTGTCTGGGGTATCATCTGGGCGACCTGATCGGTACCGGAGTCCCCGTGTTCAGCGGTTTTGCGCGCCGACCCACGCTTGACGAGCTGGACGCGTTGGGAGCGGGTTTGGCGACCACCGGAAGCGTATCCATGTTCATCGTCCCCGGAATAACGCCTCCCTACCATTCGATCGAGGACGCTTTCGGGCAGGGAAACCCACCTGCCGAGCTGCGGGTAGGGCCTTCCGATATCGACCGCGTCTACGCGACCTATGCGGGCGCGCCCTCCGGCGCCGAAGTCGACTTCGTGCACATCGGTTGCCCGCATGCCTCCTTCCGGGAGATGCAGGAATACGCCTCCCTGCTGGAGGGAAAGAAGGTCCACCCCGACGTGGAGATGTGGATCACCACCAGCGGGGCGGTCAAGGCGTTGAGCGCCCGGGAGGGCGTGGTCCGCATCCTCACCGACGCAGGCGCCAAGGTGATCACCGACACCTGCCCGATGTCATGCCATTTCGCAAAGACCACCTCCCCCGATCCGGGGATCGTCCTTCCCGAACCACGAATCAGGAGGATGGTGGTCGACTCGGCCAAGCAGGCCAGGTACGTAAGGAACATGGTCATGTGCCAGACCCTTCTCACCACCACCAAAGGCGCCGTCGCCACCGCCACCGGCGGACACTTCGTAACGCGGGACAGGCCGCCGGGGTGAACAACATCCGGCGGATAGCGGCGCGGGGGATCGTCCCCGGCAGGGCTTCCGCACCCGCGCTTGTCTCCGCCGAAGGGCTTTCCTTCCTGGGAGACCTCGACATCGGGACGGGCCGGGTCGTCAGTCGCGCGCACAGCTTGCACGGCCGCCGGGTGGCCGGTCGAGTGCTGGTCCTGCCTCACAGCGTGGGCTCGGCGGGGGCGTGGCGTTTCCTTTACCAGCTACGCGTACATGGCACGCATCCGGTTGCCATCGTCCAGAACTCCATACCCGACTCGTCACTGGTGCAGGGCGCCATCCTGGCCGGTATCCCGATCGTCTCCGAGCCGGAACTCGACGTAACCGAGGCGGTCCGGTCAGGTGACCTCCTCACGGTGGACGGTGATACGGGGCTGATCGAGGTGAATCCGGAGGGCCGGGTGATAGAGAAATGAACCCGACGTCAACAAGACACGCGGTGTCCGGGTACGGACTCGGGGTGCTGATGCTGGACACCTCCTTCCCTCGCCTGGTCGGCGACGTTGGAAATGCCACCACATGGCCGTTCCCGGTCCGCTATCGAATCGTGTCAGGCGCCACCTCACGTCGGGTCGTCCAGGCGCCCGACGACGCTCTCGTCAACCTGTTCATAGACGGCGCGGTGGAACTCGAACGGGAAGGGGCGCCCATGATCACCACCAGCTGCGGGTTCCTGGCCTTGTATCATCAGGAGATCTCGGCGGCGGTGCGAGTCCCGTTCCTCTCCTCCTCCCTGCTCCAGGTACCCGACGCCGCCCGCCTGATCGGACCCGATCGTCTGGTCGGCGTCCTCACCATGAGCCGCCGCGACCTCACCGAAGCCCACTACAAGGGGGTAGGTTGGTCCTCGGAGGAAATGCCGGTGGTCGTAACCTCCTTCTCTCCGGGAAGCGTATTCTGGGAGACCTACCTGGTGGGTCGTACCGTGGTCGACCCGGATGTTCTCAGGGGGGAGTTGTTGGACCTGGGCCGCGACCTGCTGACCCGCTATCCCGAGGTCGGGGCGCTGGTCCTCGAATGCACCAACTTCGCTCCCTTCTCCCCCGTCCTGCGGCGCGAGTTCGGGATCCCGGTTTTCGATCTCACCACGCTAGTGTCTCAAACACACATGGCGATATCGGGTGTCGATTTCGACAGAGGAAACCGTTGACAGGAACCGGCAGGGAAACGACGCTTGTGCCGGCCTCCCACCTGGAGGACTTCACCATCCGGGTCTTCCGGGCTTTGGGGATGTCGGAGGAGCACGCCGCGTTGATGGGTGACCACATCACCTGGGCTCACGCCCACGGCCATTCCTGGCTCGGGGCGCCCAAGATCATCCAGTACGGAACGAGAGTCCGAACCGAAGCTACTTCGGCGGTCGGCGAGCCCGTAGCCGTGTCGGAATCCGATGCCTTTACCCTGCTGGATGGAAAGAACACCTTCAGCCAGATAGCCGGTGTGCGGGCGATGGAGTTGACCGTGAAGAAGGCTAGGAGGTCGGGCGCCGCCGTCTCGGTGCTGCGAAACACCACTTCGGCAGGCGCTCTCGGCTATTTCGCCCTGCGGGCCGCCCGGCGCCGGATGATCGGCATGGTAAACAACAACGCCCCGCCGCTGATGCCTCCCTGGGGTGGGACTACCAAGCTGATCGGTAACCAGGCCTTCGCCATCGCCGCCCCGGCCGGGCGTCACGGTCCGGTGCTGCTGGATATGGCCCTGTCGGAGATGACGCTCGTCCGTTATCACGAATATGAGGAGCGCGGTGAGGCATTACCTGAGGGGGTGGCCCTCGACGCCGCCGGCCGACCGACCACCGACCCCACCGAAGCTCTAGGGGGAATGATGGTCCCCATGGGAGGGCATCGGGGATACGGCTTGGCGGTCATGTGGGAGGTGCTGACCGGAGTATTGTCGGGCTCCCTGCGGTTCCTCGATGAGGTAACCATGCCCGGGGTGTTCGACCGCCCTCAAGCCGTGAGCATGTTCTTTTTGGCCATCGATCCCGAAATGGCCATGCCTTATGAGGAGTTTGCGGAGCGGGTCGACCGCTTGGTTGATCGTATGCATGCATCCGAGACCGCGCCCGGTGTGGAAAAGGTGTTCGTCCCCGGTGAGCGGAGCGCGGCCCTCGCCCGGGAGCGCATGAGAAACGGGATCCCTATACCCGTCTCCCTGATCGCCCGACTCGATCGTTTCGGCGCCGAGATCGGGGTTCGATGGGAATGAACCGGACCCGGATCCGACACACGCTGTCGCACCCGACGCCCGCTCCGGCGTGGTATCCCTAGTGAACATGGGCGCGGATAGGAGTCTGATGTCTCCTGAAAGGATCCGTCACCTGGGATCGGCGATACTTCAAGGGTTGGGAATGCCCGCCGAGGATGCGGCGATCAGCGCCGACGCGATGGCTTGGAACGAACTCAGGGGCGCAGCCGGCCACGGTCTCGGCCGCATACTCCAAATTCATGCCAGGTCCCGGGCCGGCGGGCTCAATCCGGCGGTCGATTGGACCCCTCTGCACGAGACGGCGGCGACGGCTCTCCTCGATGCGCGCGACGGTTGGGGGGTAGTGGCGGCCACGCGAGCGATGCGGATCGCAGTGGACAAAGCGCGCCGAACCGGAGTGGGCGCCGTGGTGGTGCGGAACAGCGACGTGACCTCGGCGATGGGCTATTACCCCTACATCGCGGTCCGGTCCGGAATGATCGGCATCGCCATAACGAACTCGGTCCCGCTGATGCCTCCCTGGGGAGGAACAGAGGCGCTGCTGGGCAACCAGGCGTTCGCGATCGGGGCGCCGACCAAGAATCATCCCCCGCTTATCTTCGATTCGTCGACCAGCGCCTACAACATGGGAAAGATGCGTCGCGCCGCCCGGTCGGGCGATGAGCTACCTCCCGGAGTTGCTCTCGACGCTACCGGGGAGGAAACGACCGACGCGGCCGCCGCCCTCGCCGCGCTGCGTCTCCTGCCGATGGGAGGTCACCGGGGCGGGGGGCTGGCAATCATGTGGGAAGTCCTGACCGGTGTCCTGGCGGGTGGCCGTTCCACCACCGAAGTAGCCGGTATGCATGATCTGGACAAGTCTCAGGGGCTGAGCCTGTACGTCCAGGCGCTTGACCCGCGGGTATTCCTGCCTTATGACGAGTTCACGGAAAGGGTTGATCGTCTCATCGACCAGGTCCACGCCAACCCTCCTCGCTCCGGTGTCGAAAGGGTGCGGGTACCGGGCGAGAACAAGGCTCGATTCGAATCCGAGTATCGAACTTCGGGAGTACCGGTACCTACCGATCTGCTGGACAAGCTCCAAGACCTCTGTATCGAACTCGGCGTCGACCGGCCGTGGTGAGTTCCAGAAAGGGTCCTCCCGGCGGACGGGATACGATTCTGGTCGACGCTGGAGAACTGAGAAGATTCAGCACCGCGGTTCTGATGGCCGACGGAATGACACCATCCGACGCTTCGCTGACGGCCGACGCCATGGTATGGGCCGATCTGCGAGGCAGGTATGCCCACGGCGCCGGGAGCAAACTACCCCAATGTGTTACCCGTATCCGGGAAGGCGGGACCTCACCCACCGGCGACCTGGCGGTTATCCGGGAAACGGACGCCACCTTCGTCATCGACGGGCGCAACTCCTGGGGACAGGTCGCCGCGTCCAAGGCCGTCATGTACGCCGTCGACAAGGCTCGTAAGGTGGGAACATCGGTCGGAGTGGTCCGTAACTGCAATTCGGCGGCGGCGCTCGGCTACTACCCCCTGCTCGCAGTGGCCGAACGGATGATAGGTATCACCTTCACCAACGGGCCGCCACTCATCGCCCCTACCGGCGGAACCACCAGACTTCTGGGTAACCAGGCCCACGCAATCGCCTGTCCGACCGGTCGTCACTTCCCGATCGTCTACGACGCGGCCACCACCTCCATGTCCACTTCCGAGATGGACCTCTATCACGACCGCGGGGAACGCCTCCCCTCGGGGGTTCTCTTCACCGCCGACGGTCGCCCCACGACCGACCCTTCCCGCTGGGTGGAGGGTATCCTCGCCCCCGCCGGTGGGTACCGCGGGTACGGATTGTCCCTGATGCTCGAAATCCTTACCGGGATCCTGGCGGGTGGAGTCGACTACGCCCCCCATGTGGGTCATCCATTCGTGAGCGACGAACCCCAAGGCGTCTCCCTTTTTGTAGTCGTGATCGACCCTGACCACTCGATCGGTTACACCGGTTTGACGAGGCGGGTCGACTCGTTGATCGACCGGCTGCATGCTTCAGACACGGCGCCGGGAGTCGACAGGATCTATGTTCCGGGCGAACGGGGTTTCATGATGGCCGCGAGGAGGGAGGAGGCGGGAATCCCGATGCCTTCAGAACGGGTGAAGCGCCTACGCAGGATCGGGGCCGAACTGGATCTGGTTCTTCCCCAACGTAATCCTGCCGCCGGCCCTGATTTCTTGTTTCTTTTGTCGGGGTGACCGGTGTCGTGGTAGAGGGACGGGTTTTTCGTCCTACCCATGTTGCATACTGGTAGGTAACCGCAAAGCGCCAAGCGGCCCGTTTCGGGTACCTGACGGGCCGGGCTGGGATCATCTTGAACGCACTGCCCCTGGTCGGGGTTATGGCGGGACGCGTTTCGGCGCCGAGGAGGCGGCGGTTGGGGGCGGGACCCGCTTAAGGAGTCGACCAACCCCGGAGGGATATTTTTCGCGGTCTCAGACCGAAGTCAACCGGTCGGATATTCTTCACGGTTCCGTCACGGAACCACCCGACAACCCTATTTTTCGCGGTCCCGCCGGAACCAACCCGTCGGGCATTGTCGAGGGTGTCAGGGTCCCTATCGCAGGAACCCGGCGGTGAGATCGGCTTTCCTGTCTTCCCCTACCGGCGAAGACAGGAACGGTGCTAACCGAGGGACGTAAACAGCCAGGTAAGCACCAATCCGGGCCGCTGCTGCCGTCTTATCTGCACCGCCGCGTCCATGGTCAACTCCGCGGAATGGACCGCCCGATCAAGGGGAACCATGGCCAGATCGGTGGTCGGGATATCAGGGTTGCGGCGTTTGCCTCCCAACTGTACGGAGGCGGAATCCATGTACCAGGAGGCGAGCATTTCCAGACCGGCGATCAGCAAGGCATTCCCGGTGCTGCGCAGTTCACGTTTGGCGGCGGCTTCCAAACCACTAGTGGGGGTCTCCGGTTCCCGGGCCTTCAACTCCCGGATCTCCTCCTCCCGGCGCTTCTTGATCCCCTTGAGGAGCGGCGCGTGTGCGTCGACCATCTCCTTGGCCAGACGGAATCCGTCACCCGTCCTGGAGCTGACCTCCCCCGGAACCGATAACCAACGCCGACGAAACTCTTTGATGTCCGGGTTGGTCGCCAGATCCAAAGCCAAGCCGGGACTACCGCCCGTGATCCTGGCGGTGATCGTCGCCTGTTCCTCATCGACTCCCCGGTCGATGAGCGCTGCCACGATCAGCGCTTGGGAGACCCTGCTGAAACGAATGATGCGGGAACGGCTCGCCACAGTGGCGGGAAGGTCGTCCTCGGAACTTACCACCACAATGAATACCGTGTCGGGGGGCGGCTCCTCCAACGTCTTCAGCAAAGCGTTCGCCGCCGCTTCCGTCATCAGCGAAGCATCATCGAATATGATCACCTTACGGTCCGCCTCCACCGGTCTCAATCCGGCGGTTCTGATAGCGGAGCGGGCCTGATCAACACCGAGAGAGGACCTCCCTTCAGGCCCCAACACCACTACGTCAGGGTGGCTGTGGCGCATGACGCGGTCCCGGCTCGCCTCGGAGACACCGACCAACTCCGCGGCGAAAGCAACCGCTACCGTGGCCTTCCCCACATTGGGAGGCCCGACGAACAGATACGTGTGATTGGGCGCCGGCGCTTCGCGTTGCAGAGTCTCGATCGTTGCCCGGTGACCGATTATCCCCTCGGCGAAACTCCTAGACATCACCCGACCGCCTAACCGCAGCCCAGACATCATCGGCTACTGTATCGAGCGGACGCGCTGCATCCACCACTGCAAAACGATCCGGGTCCTGTTCGGCAAGGGTCTGGAACGCGGAAGCCACTACGGTCAGGAGCGATATGCCCTCGCCGCCGATGCGGTCAGCCCGGCGCTGTCGAGCCAACCCGATCCTGACATCGGCGGTCAGCAGGATAACCAGATCGGGCCACCTCGTGGCCATGGCCGGTTCGTTCACCTTCCTGACCGATGCGACACCCAGCCTTCGTCCGGCGCCCTGATAAGCCAGAGAGGAGTAAACCGACCGATCGCTCACCACCCAGGCCCCTCGTTCCAGGGCCGGACCGACCACCTGCTCCACCAACTGCGCCCGAGCCGCGGCGAACATCAGCGCCTCCGCCCAAGGGGTGACCGACGGTCCGTCGAGCAACACATCGCGGAGGGCTTCTCCTAGTGGGGTCCCGCCAGGTTCCCGCACCGCGACCACCTCACAGCCTGCGGACGCCAACCTCTCCACCAGCACAGCCTGGATGCTGGTCTTCCCGACGCCGTCGATGCCCTCCAATGCTATGTAGCGACCCATGCCGGTCAGCCTCCTCCGTACCCGGTCGCGGCCGGGATCATCGAGACTCCTGTTGTAATCGTGGTCGGATCGCCAACTCTGATATACCGTCTCGGCCATCCGCACCCTCCACACCCGGTTCGGCGTCCCATTCCAAACGTGGCCTCATGCTTCGGAATCTCTTCCCTGCTCAAGATCCGGTGTCGTTTCGCCGGGCCATTGGCGACGGTTGCGGGCTTCTCTCATGCTGCGGGTATGGGAAGTGTCCGAGATCGAACGCCGCACCTTCTGAGGCAGTCGGGGCCGGGTAAGGCCTTGGCGGATATAGGCGATGGACAGCACCCCGGTTATCAGGATGAGCACCCCGGCGAGAGCGAACACGTTGCGGATGCCGTTGTCGAAAGGCGCCGGGAGTATCCCATCCAGGGTGGCCGCCGCCAGCACCGCCAGAGCGAAAGACACCATCATGGCGGTCCTTACCAGGGTGAACAACGCGGCGAAAGTACGCCCGCGCAACCGGTCCTCGACCACCTCATGGAGGTGGGTGAAACCCATGACGTAGGCGTAGCCGGTCCCCATTCCCGCCAAGAGCACCCATCCCGAGGCGCCCCCGACGGTCTGCGTGAAGGCCGTCAAGCCGATCGCCAGACCGGTAACACCCAGACTGAGGGAGTACGTCAGATCGTAACGGGTTTGCTCGGTACTGAACAGGGATACGCCCAGCATTCCGAGCCCGACACCCACCCCCAGCGCCGTTACCAGTGCGCCGAAACCGGTGTCTCCGCCTCCCAGCACATCCTCGGCGAAGGACTGCCCGAGCGGCAACAGTGCGCTCCCCCCGAAAAGAGCCACCGCCATTCCGAACACCACTCGGCGAACGGTCCTAGTCCGGGTCACAAACACCACCCCCTCCGCCAAGTCCTTCAGCGGCTGCAACCAGTCCCTCTCCTTATTCCCCACCTTTTTGTTATCGGCAAGGGCGGGTTTCGGTATGGCGATGGTGGCGACTATGGCCCCCGATACCAGAAAGGTAAACGAGTCCATCACGAAGGCCAGGTCCGGGCCGCGGTCAACCGGACCCCAGGCGCCTGTCGCCGCGAAGAGGGCGGCCAGACCGGTCCAGGTAGCGGCGCCGATCGGCGCGGTTCCGTAAGCCGCCAAAGCGGAAAAACTGTTCGCCGTCACCAACTCCCCCGGCTCTACCAGGCTGGGAACAGCCGCTTCCCGAGCAGGCTGGCGAATCATGGTCAGCAGTTCAAGAACCGACGAGATGACGGCAATCATTATCAGATCGTCGGCCAGGACGAAGGCGAGCACCACCACGCCCCGACCCACATCCGAGAGCACCATGACCCATTTCCGGTCGAGGCGGTCGGCGATAACCCCCGCGAACGAGCCGAGGAGCAAACCTGGAATGATCCTGCTCATCAATGGAACCAGAACGGCGGTACGGCCACCGATGTGGCTGGCAAGCGCCAGCGTGGCGAAGAAGGTTATCCAGTCACCCCACGAAGAAGCAGCGCTAGCCCACCACAGTCGTGAGAAGGGTCCTCTGCGCAGTAGTTCGATCACCACCCCCAAGCCGATTAAACCTGATTCTTCATGCCCCAGACACACCGAACTCAAAAGGCCATGTCAAGCGTAGCATCGTGGGTCGTCCCGGTTTTAACCTTCGGATGATGGACGCACCCCGGCCGGTAGAGGCCACCACGCAGATATCTTCCCAGGTCATGTGGTTCATTTCATCTCTCCCGGTTACCCATCCAAACCCTGCATGAAAAATTGGGGTTAACGGAACCGCGAGGCGGCTCTATAGCAAGATAATACCGTTCGACACCGGTTAGGCTCATCAGCCCGTCTTGACATATTCAACCGTCGCAGGCTATCTATTCCATCATGGCAAGGCCACTGATCATCGTCGAATCCGCTACCAAAGCCCGTACCATCTCCGGCTACCTGGGCCGGAACTATCGCGTCGAGTCATCTCAAGGTCACATCCGTGACCTTCCCAACAACGCGAAACAGATTCCCGCCCGCTACAAACAGGAGCGTTGGGCGAAAGACTGGGGGGTGGATGTGGACCACGATTTCAAACCCCTCTATGTGGTCCCACCCGGAAGCCGCAAGGTGGTGACAACCCTCAGAAAACTGGTGAAGGATGCCTCCGAGTTGTACCTGGCCACCGACGAAGACCGGGAGGGAGAGGCGATCGCCTGGCATCTGGAGCAGGTGCTCAAGCCTAAGGTTCCGATGAAGAGGATGGTTTTCCACGAGATAACCCCTTCGGCGATACGTAGCGCTCTCGCCAACCCTCGTTCGATCGACAGCAACCTCGTAGAAGCCCAGGAAGCCCGTCGTACCCTGGATCGGCTGGTGGGGTACGGGCTGTCGCCGGTCCTATGGCGCAAGGTGAGTAAGGGTCTGTCGGCGGGGAGGGTGCAGAGCGTAGCCGTCCGGCTGGTGGTCGAGCGGGAGCGCCGCCGGATGGAGTTCGTCTCGGCCGACTTCTGGAACGTCGATGCTACCTTCGCCACCGGCTCATCGGATGAGTTCCCGGCCTCCTTGGCGGCTGTGGACGGGGTGCGCCTTGCCGCGGCCCGTGACTTCGACGCGGAGGGGAAGCTCACCCAACCCAAGCTGGTACGCCTCGACGAGGCAAGCGCCACCACACTGGCGGAGGCCGCCGAAGGTCGTCGATTCAGGGTGCGCGCCGTGGAAGCCAAGCCGTACACCCGCCGACCCTACGCCCCCTTCCGAACCTCCACGTTGCAGCAGGAGTCGTCCAGCAGGCTCCGCTACAGCGCGTCCCGCACCATGCGGGCCGCCCAGAGGCTTTACGAACAGGGCCTCATCACCTACATGCGTACCGACAGCACCACTCTTTCGGAGGCCGCCCTCACAGCCGCCCGGGCCGAGATCCTCAAGCGATACGGATCCGAATACCTCACCTCGAAACCCCGTCGGTACACCTCCCGCGTGAAGAACGCCCAAGAGGCCCACGAGGCCATCCGACCCGCCGGCGACTCTTGGAAAACCCCCGAACAGATCGCCCGTATCGGAGCGGATCGTGACCAGGTCAGCGTCTACCGACTGATTTGGGCTCGCGCCCTCGCCTCCCAGATGGCTGCGGCCCGGGGAAAAAGCACGCGCATCCGGATCGGCGGCCTTGTGGAGGGTGGCGCCGACCTCGAGTTCGGTACGTCCGGACTGACCATCACCTTTCCCGGCTTCCTGCGCGTCTACGACAAGGCCGGAAACGACCCGGCCTCCGCATCGGCCGGACGGGAGCGGCGGTTGCCGACCGTCTCGGTGGGTGACGCTGTTCTAGCCCGGAACCTCACACCTAAGGGCCATAGCACCCAGCCGCCGCGTCGCTTCACCGAAGCATCCTTGATCAGGGAACTCGAGGACCGGGGTATCGGACGCCCTTCGACGTACGCGTCAATCATATCCACGATTATCGATCGCGGTTATGTGTTCAAGAAGGGTACCGCCCTCGTGCCGTCCATTACCGGCTTCGCCACCACCTTGCTGCTCGAACGGCATTTCGAAGACCTGGTGGACTTCGACTTCACAGCCCGCATGGAGGATGACCTGGACCGGATTGCCCGAGGCGAGGAGGACAAGGTACCTTGGCTTCGACGATTCTTCCACGGCAACGGTACTCCCGGACTTCGCCAGCTCATATCAGCCGACAATATCGACCGTATAGATCCGAGAAACATAAACCTCGGACTGGGAGAGGACCCCCAAGGGATACCGGTAATCGTTCGGGTAGGCCGGTACGGACCGTACATCATCCGGGGCAAAGACCGGGCGTCACTTCCGGAAGGCGTCACTCCCGATGAACTTTCGGTGGAGCGAGCGATCGAGATGCTCGAGGAGACTACCGGAGGGGACAAGATCCTGGGAACCGACCCGGATTCCGGACTTACGGTGCTCACCCGGGTAGGTCGTTACGGCCCTTACGTACAGCTAGGGGATGAACAGGAAACCAGGAAGAAGCCGAAACGAGCGTCGCTTCTCCCCCACATGGTCATCGACCAGATGAGTCTGGACGATGCGCTTCGGTTGCTCTCCTTGCCTCGCCGGATAGGTACGCATCCGGAAACGGGCGAGGTGATCCGGGCCTATAACGGACGCTACGGACCCTATATAAAGATGGGGAAGGAGTCCCGAAGCCTGGACAATCCGCGCCAGCTTTTCGAGATAACCCTCGACGCCGCCGTGAAGATATTGAGCGCTCCGAAGCAGTCACGTCGTCGAGCCGCGGCGCCCCCACTCAAGGAACTGGGTAAAGACCCGGTGTCCGGGGGCAAGGTGATCGTCAGGACCGGTCGATACGGACCATATGTAACCGACGGCGTGGTCAACGCTTCCGTTACGGAAAGTTCTATAGAGGCTCTTGACCTGGGGCAGGCATCCGTCCTGCTGGCCCGCCGTCGCGAGAAACTCAAGCAACAAGGAAAGTGGCCGCCCAAGAAGCGAAGGTAGTATCTCCGAGGGAGTTATCGTCGGTCGTCGGGCCGGCAGGGGTTTCAGTACCCTCCGATTCCGAGAGTCCGTAGACTGCCGATAGCGACATGTACGCCTGAATACCGCTCGCAGGCCGGTGGCCCTCCGGTTGACCGGCGTCGGGGTTGCAGCGCGCGCTCATCGCGCTACGGGAAACCCATACCCGTCAAGTTTAGCTAATCTTGCCTTCGAAACCGAGCATCGAGCTATTTCAAGTCCAAGATTATCGAATCTTGACTACGATGCAACGCTGTGGATCCGTTGGTTGCCCTGGCGTTGACCGCCCGGGCTGTGATCTGGATTGACCATCGGCTGACGGCGCAACCCAATCTGTAGACCTCCCGGTGGGCAGGACCGGTCTCCAAGCCTCGTCGGCGAGTCGGCCTTAAACTCTTGACTGCGTTCGGATAAACCCCTATCCATCCAACCCGACGAGTTGTCTCGACACTCTGACCAACTCGACCGCCGTCTCCATGTCGGTGGCGTTCGGGTTAGGTGAATCCATCGGCCATCCACCATTCCTACACTCCTTATCCCTGTATAGGACGCTACTCTGGCTGAAGTATGCGCCTGAATGGTCAGGGGCGTCATCTGAAAGCATGCAGTGCAGGGATGTCTGGGCTGAGTCTTCGTTACTGTCACTCAATCCTCGGGTGAGTGGCCGCAGAACGGTCAACATGGTTCTCATCAACAAGCCACCTCCTCTGCCGAAGTTAGATCGCGCCCAACCAGGATGCACGGAAAAGGCCGATACCCCGGTACCTTTCAGGCGTTCCGCAAGCTCCTTGGCGTACAGAACATCCGCAACCTTGGCTTCCGCGTATGCGTCAAAGGCGCGATACGACCGCTCCCGGTAATGAAGGTCGTCGAACCGGATCTTCGGTCGGTTGGACGGGCGGCCTGCATGCACCACAGAAGAAACAATGACCATTCGCGAAGGTGAACTCTTCTTCAGAACCTCCAAGAGCAACTCGGTGAGTAGGAAGTGTCCGAGATAATTGACACCGATAGTCTTCTCAAAGCCGTCTACCGTATATGCAGCCTCTTTGCCCATGAACACCGCTCCGGCATTGCAGACCAGACCATCCAGCCTCTCATGGGTATTACCAAACTTCCTGACAAACTCACGGACGGACCGTAGTTCCGCAAGATCAAGGGTCATGACCTCCCAGCTGCCTTTGAGCCCGCCAAATGTCTTGGCCTGCTCCTCGCCTGCCTCCACCCGACGACACGCCATGACCACATGCCCACCCTGCTTTACCAGTTGGCGAGTAGTTTCCAGACCCACTCCGGAATTGGCGCCGGTAACAATGTACACCTTGCCGCTTACATCTTTCCGAAGCGTCTCCTTATCACACCTCAACACATTTCTTGCCATTTTCCTCTCACTCCCTTTTTAGGGGCTCATCGGATTTTAGTGGGGAGTGACGGTGGCGAGTAGGTTCCAGTTGGGTT
>CAZEZF010000016.1:0-41552 GCA_964516495.1 uncultured Acidimicrobiia bacterium
ACACCACACCACACCAGCCCCCCGCCCACACCCCCATTTAACACCACCCTCCTAGAGTCCTACCAACATCCGGAAGTTCCTAAGCATGGCTACCACACAGCTACACATGGACATCAGTGCTCGATTCCTAGAACAGGCCGAGGAGGATTTTCGAAGAGGCGATCTCCTATATGCGGCTGAGCAGGCTTGGGGGGCGGTTGCCCACTGCGTCAACGGAATTGCCATTGACAAGGGCTGGCCGCTCGGAACCCACAAGCTCCAGCGAAAGACCGTCGACAGGCTCATCCGCAGGGACATGGAAACCTATGATCGCAGACGACTGCTGTTCCTTTCTGTAGAGAATCTTTATACCGGTTTCTACCGGGAGTCCACCTCTCCCGAGTGGGTGCGGCAGGGAATCGACGACGCCAGGGAGTTGGTGGCGGCGCTGAAGGCTCTGGCGACCCTCTCTTCCGACGAACGCAAAGACTAACGACTTCGATGGGCGAGGGAATCTATCGGCGCCTACCGATCGGGCGTTTCATCAACCGCAGTGCATCTTGACGACGCTTTCCCGGCAGGAGTAAGGCCCTCTTCGTAATCACGTCTGCTCGCCGGGCTTGGTGTCGAATCAGGTTTCGGGCATGGTTCACGCGCTGCTGCGTCATTTCCAGGAAGCTCACCGATGAAACCTGGGCCAGAAATACGCTACCTCAGGTCGGGAAGGAACATGTAGATGCCGAGGACATCGGTGGGATGTTGGGCGGTGACCCGTACACGGCCACCTCTACGGGCCAGTCCCTTTGTACGACGCCGGTCGGCGGCTCTCACCCGGGCGTGGGAAGCGGCCAGGTCTTCGGCTCGACGGTCGGCCTCGGCGTGTAGGTCAGGGCGCCAGCAATGCTCGGCGGCCAGTACCTCTTCGATGAACTCTCGTGCTACTTCGGGAAGAACGTTTCCGGAAGGGGCGGCGGTCAGCAGCCGCTCGGCTTCAGCGGGCGATAACCAGTCGGGTGCTCCAGGGGTTCCGGCGAAGGCGAGGAGGAGGGCGTCTTCGGCCAGCATATGGTGATCGGACCCGCTTCGACTCCGGGCGGCGATGGTCATGCGGGAGCGGCACAGGAGCAGCGTGGTTCGTATCGCCACGTCCCTTGTTCGCATCACGCCGCAGCGGGCGGCGATCCCGCGTCGGGCCAGGATAGGGTCGAGGGCGGTGTCGAGAACATGGCCGGCCAGGCCGGTTACCGCCGGATGGGTACGGGACCATATCGCTACGTTGTCCGGCGCCGGGGGCTCGAAGCGGGCCCTTAAGGTGCCTCTCTCCACGGCCAGAGCGTCGCAGACCGGGTCGGGGAGTTCCCGCAGGTCGAACACGGTGGCCGTCTCCTGTCCTGTCCGGTCCTTCTCCGGGCGGATGACCGCGCCCGCCTGGTCGAGAGCGGCGGTCATGAAGCGTTCGACATCGGCGCCCGCTCCGATAGCGTCCCGCATCGCCTCCAGTTCGGCGGCCACGATGTCGGGGTCGATGGTGTGCTGGGCGAAGAGCGAGCGACGGCGCGCTTCGGAGTGGCGGGCCCGTTCCCATTGCAGGTCCAGTTCCCGAGTCTTGGGACGGAGGGCGTCGTGCATCACGTCGAACCGCTCCTGCCGGGGCGCCTCGGCGCCGAGCAGTACGTTCTCGGCCAAGGCTTCGATCACCTCCCCGGTGGCGCCCGGAACCGGGATCGACACGCCGAGGGCCTTCCGGATGGCCTTGTGTTTGTGGAGCAGCACCTTGAGAACCGTCTCGTCGATGTGATTGTCCTCCCCCCAGTAGGTGACCACCCTTACTTGTGGGGAGGGCTGGCCGAAGCGGTCCACCCGGCCTTCCCGCTGTTCGAGCCGGGTCGGGTTCCAGGGCAGGTCGTAGTGGATGACCGCCGAGCAATACTCCTGCAGGTTGATGCCTTCGCTCAGGCAGTCGGTGGACACCAGCACCGGGAAGTTGTGGTCGCGGAGTTCCGCCACCCGGGCGTGGCGTTCGGCGGGAGGCAGCAAACCGGTGACCACCAGAACCTTCGCCCTTTGAGGTCGGAGGCGCTCCTGAAGTTCGGCGGCCACATACTCGGCGGTCTCGATGAAGCGGCAGAACACTACGGGGCGGTACTTGTCGATCAGTAGGCCCGCCACGATGTTCGCCAACCCTGCCAGTTTGAGGTCCGGCACGCCGCGCAACGCATCGGCCCGGCGGGCGAAATCACGAAGACGACGCGGGATCGTGTCGCCAGGCGTGCTGCCCGGTACCACATCCACTACTTCCTCGCCCTCGTCGAGGTCCAGCAGGGTGCGTCGTCCCAACTCGTCGATCTCGGCCACCGTCTCGGCTTCGGCGGAAACGGCGCGGGTTCTCATCGTGGCGGCCGCGGCGGCGGGGCTGGAGGCGAGGGCCCTCAGCAGGCTCAGGGCCGACCACCAGCGGATCCTCTTGTGTCGTCGGTCGGACTCGGGGCGGCGTACCGAGCGGCGGGCGTAGGCCAGTACATCCTCGAACAGGCGCTGGTACTCGGAGGACAGGAGGTAGGTCTGCTCGGCGTCGGCGCGTTGGGGGAAAGAGGTATCCGTTTCGAGGTAATGAGCGATGTCGGAGCGGCGCCGCTGCACCAGGTGGTGGGCGAGGCGGGTGCGGTGGGCGCGGTTACGGTCACCGCTCAGATCGTCGGGCAGGTCTCCGAAGTCCGGATCGAGCAGCCCCAGGAGAGCGCGGAACGACTCATCCTTGCCGGAGTGGGGTGTGGCGGTCACCAGGATCAGGTGGCGATCAGGCGTGGCGGCGAGGGAGTCGACCAGGGCGTGGCGCTGGTGGCGGGTCCGGCCCGGTCCGGCGCCGAAAGCGCAGGTGTGCGCCTCGTCGACGATTACCAGGTCGGGACAGGTACGGATGAAGTCATCGCGCCGGCGGTCGGATTTGATGTAGTCGAGGGATACTACGAAATGGTCGTAAACCTCGAAGAGCGACTGGCCGACCGCCAGATTCCGTTCCAAACGAGCGGCGGTGGAGGCCAGCACCAACTCCGCTTCGATGTGGAACTTGGAGCTCAACTCGTGCTGCCACTGCTCGGCCAGATGCGGTGGGCACAACACGGCGAGCTTGGAGGCCTCACCGCATTCGATCAGTTCCCGGGCGACCAGAGCCGCCTCGATGGTCTTGCCGACCCCCACATCGTCGGCGATCAACAGGCGAACCGGGTCGAGCCGGAGCGCCATGAGTAGCGGGACCAGCTGGTAGGGGCGGGGTTGCACCGCGATGCGTCCGGCGGAGCGGAACGGACCGGCGCTGGAACGAAACCCGAGGCGCAGCGCGTCGCGTAGCATCCGGGCGGAGTGGGCGTCGCCCAGGTGAGCAGCCGGATCGGGCAGTGAGAATCCGGCCGGCGCTACCTGCTCCAGCCGGGTGAGGATTCCGGTTATCTCCTCGTCGGTTCCCCCCAGCGGGCGCAGCTTCATGAGGTCGTCGTCGGAGTCGGGCAGGACAACCCAATCCCGACCACGGGCCCGCACCAGAGATCCAGCCGCAAAGTTCATCCGAAGCCCATGCTAGGAGCGGTATCGGTGTAGGACTACTTGATTTGCGACCTGGGTCTGATTGAGTCTGGAGATTAACCTTTTACACGGTTTCCATCCGCCGAAAGGGCGTGATCGTGACCTCACCAGTCGGAGGAATCTGCGCTATATAAAGTGTATCCGCCTCTCGTATAGCAATTTTGTGATGTGTTACTAGGCGGACGATTTTGTGGAACCACTGCGCAGCCATCTCTTCATAAAAGGCCATGTCCGGTGATATTCCAAGAGGGCTGCGAGCATGGAGAATGTTCCCTATACATCCGTATACCTTCCGGAATTCTGTTCGGTTTAGCCATTCGTCCGGAGGGGGTTCCACCCACTCACCAATGTAGCGGTCCAAGTCGATGTCCTTGGATGCAATGCTGGCATCGGGTTTGCGATCAACTAGGACCAGAGGTTGTGGATAACACTCTGGAACTATGGTGTCGAGTCGTCGCAGGATGATGTCTGCGTGGTACGCCTTTTTGATTCTCCTGGGCAACGAATCAAGGTGCTCTCCGTTGGCAACAAGGCATCCCAGTGCGATGTTCTCCAGAATCATCCTGACTTGCAGGCAAATTGATTCGATCCTCGTGACGTTGTATATGCCTAGTTGAGGGATTGCCAGGAACTGTCTAATGAATTCAGCACGGTGCCAAATTTCGGTCATCAACTCACGGTACATTTCTGTGTGATCTGGAGTCATTGTGTGCTCGTCTAAATGGAGGCGGTCTTATGAGGTCGGCAATCATCAATGGTGATGGTGACCATGCTCACCGGGCCGGGCTCGAAGTAGTGTTGAGTGTGACAGCACATTATCATAGGTCGTTCACCGCTGCTCGTCACCCGGTCCGAAAACCGATCGGTTCTCGCTGATCATGATGTCCCAGTTGTCGCGGTGGCCGAAGCGGAGCACCCGGTAGCCGAGGTTTCGCATTGCCTGATCCGCCCGGCGGTCCCGGGCCGCCCTTTCCGGATAGTCATGGACGGGGCCGTCAACGTAGATCACCGCGCACGCATCGTCGTAGACGAAGTCCGGGCGGGTGGAAGCCGATGAGAACAGCACCTGGGACCGGTCGGGAAGCCGGAAACCGCCCTTCTCCAGTCTGGTCATGAAAGCCTCCTCCAGTGAGGATTCTGTTGGGAGAGGTTGTTCGTCCGGCATCGACTCAAGCTCCGCATGGCGCAAACCGGCGAGGAGGTCTGCGATCCTGTCCCGGTCCAGCAGCTGGTGGTCGAGCTGGTTCCGGTAGGTCATCAGGCACATGTAACAGGCGCCTTCACATGGTTCCTGCTCGGCGGATCCGTCCGAGGCGGCGAGCGTATCCGGGTCGAGATGGCACCGTCGCAATGCCTGGCGGGCGATCCTCCTCCACAGGTCCGGCTCGTGGCTCAACCTGCGCAGCGCACCGGCGCCTCCCTCCGCCGACTCGTAGAACAGAAGCACGCGGCGGTCGTCTCGGGAAGGTAGCGGTTCGGAGGCTATTTCACTCGACTCGAGTTGGAATACCACCTCGAAGGCGGCCTTCAAGGCGGCGGCCAGCGACGCCATACGAGCCTCGTCGAGATCGGCGTCCGGTTCGATCAGCAAGGCGTTACGCGTGTCGGTTACGTAAGGGATCACCCGCCGGGTGCGGGGCGAGAGCGGATCATCCGGATCGTCGGAGTCGTCGCGTTTGCCCCAGTAGCCCCGCTCCACATCCAGTATGAAGCCGCGCCGCTCCTTGAGTTTTCGCCTCCTCCAGCCCAGGTTCATCCGCCAGATCGTGGCGGTGTCGCCGTAGGAAATGGTGAACAGCGGGCGGAGTCCCTCATCGGAGGGTCCCGGTAGGCCCATTACCCGCCGCTTGGTAACACGGGAAGTTCCGGTCGCCGGGGCGAACTCGATTCCGGAGATCACCTCGTAACCTACTCGGAGACGCTCCTCCTCGTCGGAGGTGATCCGGTCCTTGCGTACGGTGTCAACATTGCGCATGCGCAGCAGGTTGTTCCAGGCTGTTCCGAGGGCGACTCCGCACCTCTCGCACATGTCGGGTCCGGGGGGCTGGTCGATCCGATGGAGATAACCGCACTCTTCGCAGCGCTTGACGCTCTGGGTGATCAGGCCGCCGCCGTCAGGGCTCGATGTTCCGGCGCCGTCCGTCTCCGGGTCGAGAATCACCTTGTTGATGCGGTAGCGGGCGCCTTCGTGATAGAGATAGGTTTGCGGGCCGAACTCGCTGATGGCCAGGAATCGGGGGCGTTGCAGGTATTCACCCCCATCGGAAAAGCGCCCGCGCCGACCGGGAATGAAGGCCGACAGCGGAAGGCGGGGAAACGAGTAGCCGGGCAGAAACCCTTCGGAGGCGAAGTAACGGTAGGTATAGAAGTCGGACTGACCCCGCGCATCCGAGGTGGCTCTCAGGATGGCGAGTTGGTTCTCGGCTTGGCGGCGCAAAATCCGAGCCTGGCGGATGTCTTCCGGGCTGCGGGTGGCGGAAACGGCGATCTCGCTTTGCCTGCGAGCCTGGGCCAGGGCGGCGGCGTATAGCGACAGCCACCTTTCCAGAGCCTTCTCGAAGCGGCGCGGTATCTGACCCAACGCCTCCTCCAGCCAGGTGGGTGACCACCAAGACGCTTCCGATAGCATCGGGACCAGCTCGTGCAGGATCGTCCGGGCCCGTACGAGCGTCCGTGATCTCGAGTGCGGATCGTCCAGATGAGCTCGGATGGAATCGAGTATCTTCGGCCGGATCACACCATCCGCCAGTTCGAGAATGTCACCCATCGACTGGCGCAGATCGAGCCCGCTCTCCGCCAGCCAGATCGCGTGAACATGCGCTCTAACCAGGTCTTCGTTGGCCAGATCCACCCGGGGCGCCTCCACCTGACCGGAGATCATCTGTTCCTGGTGGCGGAAGAAGTGCTGATCGTGGCTGCTGCCCACGGAGCAATAGGTGAAGACGAGCGCCGCTTGGCCGCTGCGTCCCGCCCGGCCCGAGCGTTGTGCGTAGTTGGCGGGGGTGGGGGGTACGTTGCGCATATTCACGACGTTTAGCTGCGAGATGTCGACTCCGAGTTCCATCGTGGGCGAGCAGTAGAGCACCGGCAACTCGGCTTTTCGGAACCGCCACTCCCTCTCGATACGCTCCTCGTAAGGCACCTGGGCGGTGTGTTCCCGAGCTTCGATCCCCGCCAATTCCGGGCCGGCGTTCCGGTAAAGGTGGACGAAGTACTCGTTGGGAGGCAAATCCGCGGGATCGTTGGGCATTCGGATGTGGTCCCGGTAGGGGCGCTGGCCGGCCCCGGCCCTCCAGATGAGGGCCGCGGCCGGGATCTGCCACCGCAGTCCGGTCGCCTTGTCGCCGCCTACCTTGATGAGCAAGCCGTACCGACGCAGGCGTTCGGCCATCTGGCTGATGATCCCGGTGGTGTCGTTCATGGTGAGTCGGCGGGGTGACGCCGAAGCCAAACCGTCGGGTCGGCGCAGGAACTGACCGAAACCGCCCCGACCGGACACATGCCTCCAGGCGCGATTGTCATGGCGTTGCCTGGGGCGGGTCAGCACTTCGGTGGCGTACACCAGCCTCTCGTCGGCGACGGACCATGGACCGGTCAGCCGTTGGTCGGCCCGGAGCTTGAGGCTGTCCTGGCGCCGAGGATCCAACACATTGACTCTCAGGCCCAACTCCCGACGGATCCAGTCGAGCAGAACGGTCAACACATGTCGGCGGCGCTCGGGGCCGGCCTTAACCAGAGCCGGGTGGCAGTCGGACCATACAGCTTCGTCTCGCGCCAGGGCGGCGAGGGATTCGTACTCGATTACCAGCAGACCGGTCTGCTCGAGGTTGGGCTGAGTCAATCGCCAGCCTCGCTGGAGGTCACGGTAGAGTCGATAGGCGATCACATCCCGCAAGGCGTCGTCGGTGTTGGAGGCGGCCCATCCCCGGAGGTCGGGATCCAGCGCGTAATGCTCCCGTGGCAGGGCCAGCTCGCCAAAGACCGCCTGCGGGAGTTCATCGTGTCTGAGACCCTCGGGTCTCCTGTCCAACGCCCTCCAGAGTGCGGACCGTAGCTGGGTGACCTGGACGAAGTCGTTGAAGTGGCCGGCCTGTAGCGAGGCATCCTGGCGATTGTCGGTGAAGGACAGGAGCTTGCGAGCCTCCGGTGGGAGTCGGCCGTCCTTGCGCAGATGTTGGATGGCGGCCAGGGACATGGTGGTGGTGGCGGTGGAGCGGCCTTCCGTTCCGAGAGTGGCGAGTCGGCTGAAGTCCCGGCTTCCCTTGCGGACGATGTGGGAAACCCGACAGGCCATGCAGAACCGGAACGGCGCCGGTGTCCACCATCCGGTCACCGAGCCGGCCTCTCCGTCCTCCGATGAGACCAGGGTTCCATCGGATCGGACCTCCACCCGGGTGGGGACGGCTTGGCGTCGGTTGGCGCGAAGCCTCCCCGTGCCGTCCAGCCAGTCCAAAGGGAGTCGCTTCAGCGCCTCGTCAAGGTCGTCGGGCCAGGGACGGTCGTCATTGAGGTAGAGAAACCCGGGGTGAACCCGGTCGTCGGATGTGTCCCCGAGATCTCTGGTCACGAGGGATCCCTCGCCGGTTTCGTCAGGTGGCAGACGGTTGACCACGTAGTAGTCCTGTCCGCAGGTTCGGCAAAAGGCCAGCGGGAGGAACACGCGGCTACGGTCGCCGGATACGAAACGGCGCCGGTCAAGCGTCAGGGCGCGTCCGGAAGGTGACTCCGGCGTTGCATATACGGTGTCGCCGCGGCTGATGAACTGGTGCAGGCGGAAGGCGAATACCGGATTGCCCCTTACGGGGTCCACTATTTCGCCGCCGGCTTTCAGGTAGGCGGCGAGAGCCCTTTCGCAATCCTCCCGGTCTATACCGGACAGGGAGGCGAGCCGTTCGCTTGCGTCGACCAGGGAAAGCGGGGTCGCCCTGACGAGGCGGTCTTGTTCCATACAAACGCCGAACTCGGTCTCGATCCAACTCGCCAGGGCGTCGTTTCGGAATCTCTCGAAGTCGCCTGGAGGTTGTGGGTTCGAAGCCGCCTCGGTCAGATCCGACGCGAACGCGGGATGCGCTTTGTCCCGCTCGGGTGTTACTCGCCGTAGCGTTTCTTCGATTACGTCGTCGGGGCGGACCTCGGCGCCGAACAGGGCTGAACCCACCTCCGCCAGGCGGGATCGGCGCTCGTCGTGTCCGCCCTCGGTTGACAGTGTGGCGGAGGTGCCCACACACCGAAGGGTGTCGGACCCGGCCGCCTCTCGCACCCTCCGTACCAGCAGGCCCACATCCGCTCCCTGTCGTCCCCGATAGCTGTGCAGCTCGTCGAGTACCAGGAAGCGCAGGCCGCCCAGCGCCCGTACGAGGCCCCGGTCCCGGTGGCGGGTCAGGATCAGTTCCATCATGACGTAGTTGGTGAGCAGGATGTCGGGAGGATCGGACAGGATCATCTCGCGGGTTTCGAGGTCGTCCTGGCCTGTATAGCGTTCGAACGTGACTGGACGTTCGCTCCACGGTCCATAATCCAGGTATTTGGAGAGTTACTCCCGCTGGCTGTTGGCGAGGGCGTTCATCGGGTAGACGACCACCGCCTGCACACCCTTGCCTGATCCGGTCCGCAGCACATGATCCACGATCGGGATGATGTAGGCGAGGCTCTTTCCCGAACCGGTTCCGGTGGTGAGCACGTAGTTCCGTCCGCCGCCGGCCGAGTGGATCGCTTCCTCTTGGTGGCGGTAGAGATGGAGGGGCTTACCGATGAGGTCGGATTCGGACTTGTGGATGCGGAAGATGTCGCGGTTTGTGGCATGGAGATGACCATCGTCAACCAGAGCATCGATGGTCCCGCCCGACTCGAAGGCCGGGTTCAGCCCGATCCGGGGATGAGGCCAGAGCTTTCCGGCGTCGAGCGCCGCCTCGACGCATGACCGGATTCGCTCATCCCGGAAGCGCATGAAGCTGGTGGCGTAGTTGCGGTAGTCACCCAGCAGGTGTTCACGCAGAGCAAAGACATCCATGAGGTGCAACCCTACAACCATTGTGGGACGGTTATCGAGATTCGGCTGCGAGGCGCCGTCGTTTTTTAGATACCGGAATCCGACCGGCAGGCGTAAGCTCCGACTCCCGTCCTAGGCGACTCTATAGTGTCCGAATTGTCGGGCGTACGGCTTCTTGCGTGGGCAAGGTAACCGCTACGGGCGGCTGTCCTGGACATCAAGACGTTCCAAGGCAGGGAGCAGCGCTTCGCTGGGCTCACCGTTGTGCAGCAGAACCAACACATCCCGAGCTCGGGTCATCGCCACAAAGAGCCGGGAAAGATCCAGATTACGGAGCTCTTCATTCTCGTCCGCACTTATCCACTTCTTTGCCTTTCTGGGGAACATTCCCAGGTTCAGATAGGGTAGGAACACCGCTTTGAACTCGAGGCCTTTGGCGCGATCATAGGTACCGACTTTGACCATACGATTAGGCCTTCCGTCGTATTTGTCCAGCTTCTGAACCTTGAGGCTCCTTGTCCTCAGCAGTTTGGCGGCCGTGTTGACCTCTCTGTTCCACGGCGCGAGCACGGCCGTGTCGCCCGGCTCGATGGGATTGTCCCAGGAGGCCATCTGCCGGATGATCTCCGCGATCCGATTAATCTGGTCGTCGGGGTCGCGTGCCCGGACGAGGCGCGGCCGCGGTCCCTGTCGAGCGACCTCGGCCAGTTGTTCCTCGCGCCGGTAGGTCTCCTCGAGGTCATCGATGTCGCATCCCCCCGCCACCGCGACTGCGGCGTTGACAATGGGCGTCGTGTTGCGGTAGTTGACAGCCAGCACGGTGGTGCGACCTCGGACCTCTACTCCGGCCTGACGCAGGGTGTAGCCCCCCGGGTATATCCGCTGGGCGCCGTCGCCGAGAATCAGCAGCCCCTCCGGACGGTCCCGGTCGGGATGGGGAGCGTTGACCAGAGCGCGTAGGAATTGAAGACCGGCGAGCGTGAGGTCTTGGGCCTCGTCGATGATGACCGCCGAGTACGGGGGTTCTTCGAGTCGGCGGGCATGGTGCAGAGCCTTGAGGATGATGTCGGGGAAATCTACCACCCCCCTCTGCTCCATCTCGGCGTCCCAGGCTTCCCGTAGACGCCAGACCTGGGCTCGCTGAAGGCGTCCCAGGGGCGCCTTGCGTCCGGTTCTCGCTACCGCCAGATATTCCTCCGGGCTTTCCAGCGCCCGACCCTTGATGACGTGGGTTACTTCGTCACGGAGGTATTGCTTGCTGAACCGCTTGTTACCCAGGGGGCTGTCCTTGGCCACGGTTTGCTTGTACGCGGTGTCGTAGGCCTCGTTGACCGCCCTGAGGTCGATCTGAATGTCCTCACGATTCCGCCGGCAGAAGCGGAGCGCCAGGTTGTCCACATTTCGAAAGTCGACCTCACCGGCCCGAGCACCCGGCATTCGCAGGTAAAGGGATTCCAGCACCGGAGACAGGCTCCGGATGTAGGAAGTGAACAGAACGGGCTTGATACTATCCCGCTCGCCGAACAGTTGATCTTCCCGTTCTAGCCTGAGGCGTTGGTTTCGTTTAGCTAGCCACACTGCCCGGTGGAGCCCAACCACAGTCTTGCCGGTTCCGGCCGCGCCCCGGACACGCGCCGGGCCCGAAAGGCGGCGGCGCACCACCTTCCTCTGATCCGGATGGAGGAAGATCATCCAGTCCTCGATCGGATGATCCATGATCTCGGCCAGGTACTCGGGTTCGGTCCGGGTGAACCAGGGCGCCATGTTGTCCTCCTGGAGGTGGCGCTCGACCTCGCGATCCTCCTCGGTGGTCTCCGGAGGGGTGGGATCCTCCTCGACTTCGGCAATCATGGAAACCGCCGCTTCCTCCCCATCCGGGTGTCCGTGGGCCACCAGGTTGTAACAGCGTTCGAAGTACTTGTCACCCAGTTCGCGGTCTAGGTTGAGGAGGTCGTCATCGGAATCGAGTAGGCGCAGGTTGGATATCATCCGATCCGGCAGACCGAAGGACCGGAGCTCGTTATCGGTCCAAGCCATGAAAAGCTTGCCGGCCTTGTCTCGGTGCTGATGGTATCGCTTGTCCACACCCGAAACAGGCTCTCGTTCGACGATGATGTAGGCTTGTTCCTCGGGGTCGAACTCCACCCGCATACGTTTGATCCGGTCGTAGATTCTGTGGCTTCCATAGAGGAACAGGACGATCGTCTGGCTGAAGAGTTGCCAGACAACGCGACGATTGCTCTTGCGGCCGGCGACGTCGGAGGCGTATATTTTCTTACCGTTGCCGGCCTCGCCCACTTGGTGGGTGGAGAGTTTGGAGTTCTGAAACGGTTGACGACGTAGCTCTCCTATGGTGTCGACAAGGGCGGCCTTGTGCCGGTTGTCATCCTGGCGCATAGCATGCACGGAATCCCAAAACGACTGTGCCTCGACCACCTGATAGCTCATCTCCATCCTTCTCCCGACGCGCCGGTAGAGATACTGTGAGGGTAACAATACCCAGGGACGACGCATCCTGTGGTCCACACCCTGCCGGTGAGGGTGGAGGTGGAGCCAAATAGGTCAGGTGGGCCGCACTTTCCTCGCGAGGACGAGGAGGCAATCATGGTCGGCCACCATCTCGCGAATCCGGGTGAGGTTCTGGAGAACGCGCATCTTCGCTTCCACCGGATCCTTCGCTTTGACGGCGACCAAGGCAATACTCATCTCGGAGGCGATCGCGCGCAATTCGGGTTGTTGTAAGGAGTCTTGATCATAAAACAACACTCCCCGATAACCTTTGTTGGCCGCGGTGTAGATTATGGCTATGTCGTTTTGATCGCCGCCATCCCAGCGCACCAGTCTCACACCGGGTGGCGCCTCTTCGGAGAGACTGGCAGGGAAGACAGCGTCGTATAGGAACCGCACGTTCAGCGAGCCGATAGGATCTGGTGACCTACCCTTACCGTGTCGTCGAAGGAGACATTTTCCAATTCGGGGTAGGCCGACAGGATGGCCTGCCGTCCGTTGCGTCTGTCCAGACTAGCCAGGTTCTTCGCACTGATCCGGTGGCCCTTGAGATATGGAGTTCCGTTCAGGACGGCCGGGTTCAAGGTCGTATTCCGGCTTACTGTCGGCAGCGGGACGGATACCCCATTTCCAAAGGAGAATGGTTGGAACACATCGTCGATGTTCGTTATGTCCAAGTCTAGTGGACGCTGACCGGTTGCTACATTTGCCCAGCCGTCACCGCGGTCTACCAACACCGATCCATCCGTCGTGACGCCGATACGGACGGCGTCGCTATCGCCCGCAAACTGTGCTAGAGCCGGTACCACATCGCTCAGTACCCTTCCCGGGGAGACGGATTTCAGGTAGGACCAGGTACGGAAGGCAACAAGGTCTCGAAATGTCCATCGGATCGGTTGGAAAGAGAGTGGGGTCAGCTTGACCCGTCGGCGTAGGTAATCCAGCGATGACCGTGATGATCCGGACAGAACCGCTATTTCCTTGGTCGGGTATACGCCGGAAGAAAATACGTCCGGCGCCCACAGGTTAGTGGTGACCTCGACAGGCAACTTGTGGAGCCGTAGTTTCTGCGGGCCGGTAAGGAGATCGTTGATCCGACGAAGCAGCTGACCAAGTTGATGCCCGCCATCCCGGGGGAGTTCCAGAATTATGTGGGCCTCGGGAAACCGGGGATAGGCGCTCAAGACCCGGGTGCGGGTTTTGGGTCGACACACCAGAATAGTATGCGATCCGAACCACAAGGGTACTTTACCGTCGGACGCCAAACGCCGCACGACTGCGCCGGCCCGGTCGAGACTGACTGCAAATCGAAAAGAGTGGCGGGCGTCGAAGCCCCGATCCAGCACGACCACGGGCGCTACGGCATACGGATGGTCGTCGGTGTTCTTGCCCGGCCAGCACTGCCGGTACAAGTATTTCTCCTCACCGGTGAAGGGAGTCGTACCCGGATCTATCCGTATCATCCCGGCGCGATCCGCGCGCACCATGTGGGCGACCCGCCGCCTGACCGCCGGGTTGACCGCCGGGTTGCCACACAGGGTGGCCGCCGCCATCAACAAATCACGGTCGTTGGTAGAAGCGGCCAGATCGGCGACAGAGGCGGCCGCCTCGTAGAGATCCAGCCGCACCGTAATCTCGGCGGCGTAGCGCAGCCGTTCGACATCCCCTCGCAACAGTGGAAGCACCTTGCCGATCGCGTTCGGAAGCGATTCCGCCTGCGCTGCTGTGAGTGAGTCGGTTAGATGGCCGATTGTCGAACCGAAGGACCCCGACCAAGGCGTTGTACGACTCAAGGACCGAAGCACCGAGGCGAATAGACCAGGGGAGGGTTGTCTCACGGTAGCCACCGGAGTTCTCCCAGTGCTGCCAATGGAATATCCCCGTCGATTCTTTCATCCGGCACATCTTTCGGTGACCATTGCAGATGCCGAGCGGGTACGGCATCAAGCCCGCGTGGCTCGCGTACCTTTACCCCGGCCCGGATCATCCGACTCATCGGGAAGACCATCACGATGTATGGCGGGTCATAGTTGATCCGTAGGCGGTTTCGGGTTTGGTAGCCGTTCAGGTCGGAGATATGACCAATGGGTACCAGCCACGAGTGATCGCCCGGGATCAGTGGATCGTCTCGGCGCAGATCATTCCAAAGCGTTTCTACCGGGTTGTCAAGGATTTTGAGATGACGACGGTATAGTTCAGCGGTCCGGAAGAAATCTCGTCGGGAGCGGCGAAGGTGATAGCGCCAGAATACCTGGACCGAAACACAGCGGGAGTAGTCAACGCATGGCGTTACTAGGGGCAGGTCGGAGAGAAACGACCGGCGCATCGCATCCAGTCTTTCCCAAACAAGATCCGGATAGCGATCAAGGAGAGTTTCGAGGTCTACCGCATTGTGTCGGATGAATCGGGGTAGACCCGGGTCTTCGGCCACAATATGGATCATCCGGCGCGCTTCCGCGGCAACATCCTCCATGCCGGATGATGGTAGTAGCCTGGACGGTTCCGAAACGGAGTATTTGTGCTTATGATGCAGCATGTAGATACGAACATACGTTTGATGATACTATGAATGTCGTAATAGACAATCAAGCGCTCACGCCTCCTGGGCAAGCCGGGCATCTGAGCGGAGTTCGGGGTTCAGCCAAGGTGGTTTTCTGTCGGTGGCCGGGCTACAAAGGCCGCGCAGATGGCTATTACGGAGAAGATCAGGGTTACCACGCCGTAGGACCGGGGAGTTCCATCGTTGAAAAGACCGACAAGGGCGGTTCCGGCCGCTCCGATAAGGAAACGGATGAAGGCGGCGAATCCCGATGCGCTCCCCGCCAGGTGGGGGAACCCGTCCAATACCCCGGTGAGGGTTCCCGGAGCTATCAGGTGGGAGATCGATACAGTGATCACTGCGCCGGTGACTACTCCCGCCAGGCCGCCGAAGTCGGTCTGGGTAACCCAAAGGAGTACGGCAGCCGATCCGATCAACAAGGCGGAACCGACCCTGACCAGGCTTCCGTAACCGATCCTCTGCACATAGCGAACGTTGAATAGTTGGGCGAACCAGGCGCCGACCACCGAGATGCCGAACAAGGCGCCGAACCATTGCTCGTCAAAGCCGTAGTAATCGATATATATGAAGGGACTGGCGGCCAGATAGGAGAACAGTACGGCTGCCGCCGCTCCTCCTGCAACGGCATAGGCGACGGCTTGGCGTGAACGAACGATGCTCAGATAGCCGTGCAGGCTCGCTGTCGGGTCAAGAGGGCGGCGCAACTCAGGAGGGAGGGTTTCCGGAAGCCATCGCAATGCGCCCAGGAACATCAGGGCGCCGATGGCGGCGAGGACCACGAAGATCGATCTCCAACCCCAGAGCAGGAGCAGCGCACCCCCGAAGAAAGGCGCCACGATGGGCGCTCCGAGGAGGATCATCATCAGGATCGACATGGCCCGGGCCATAGCGTCTCCTGACAACAGATCCCGGATCATGCTCCTTACCAGGGACATCGAAGTGCCCCCGCAGAACGCCTGGGCGACCCGCAGGCCGATCATCATCTCCACGGACCCGGCCAAGGCCAGCAGAAGGCTTACCAGCGAGTAGAGGACCAGCGAGACCAGGATGGGTATGCGCCGTCCTATAGCGTCGGAAACCGGTCCGATCACCAACGGCCCGAACATGAGACCGATCAGGAAGGCGGTGACCGTCATCTGCATGGTTCCGGGGGAGGCATCCAGTGCGGCCCCTATCTCCGGCAGCGCAGGGAGGTACATATCAATCGAGAACGGTCCCAGTCCGGCCAGCACACCCAGTATCAGGTAGAGCCGACGACTGATACTGGAAGGGGGATTGTTAACGGTGATCGTAGGTCCCGCTGGGAGGGTACCGAAAAGCCCGCGGCCAGCCCGACGTCCGATGGTAAACTCCCTGGTCAGCGGGCGGAAGGCCAACCCACCCCGTCTTTTTAGGCACCCTCCTCACACGGCCCATCCGCCGGTGGGTAGGCCGAAACGGGTTGGCCGGTGTCCCCGTTACCAACGGGTTCCCTGACCGGTTACCTCCTCCACGGGAAGCTTGATCGGGTACCGGTTACGGATCCACTCATCCCTGGAGCGGCTCACATGGGTGGGAAAATGGCTGCGGAGCACCTTCTTGACAAGTTCATTCGCCCGCTCGGCGGCGTTGGTGGCGCCCTGGTCCCGCCAGTCGTCGGGGCTGTTGCGGTCGCCGATTACCGGATAGACGTAGTCTCGCTGCATCAGGTGAAGGGTCTGGCTGCTTCCCAGGAAGTGACCCGGTCCCTCGATCGTTTCCTGGATAACCGGCGCGGACAGGGTTGAATCATCGATGTCGATGCCCCGGATGGTGCGGTTGACCGCTCCGAGCATGTCGTTGTCGATCGCCACGGCTTCCAGGGAGAACGCCAGCAGGGATGCCAGCATGCCGGCCGACTCGTAAACCAGGTTGGCCCCGGCTTGGCCGGCGAGAAGCGTTGTTATCCCTTTCTCGTAGCCGGACTGATTGTCGGGAAGTTTGGAGTCGGCCATCCCGGCGGCCACCCCCGACGGTAGGCCTAGCCAGTTGACTACCTGGGCGGCGGCGGCGTTGAGAATGGCTTCCTCGCCGGACCCCCCACTCATGGCGCCGGTTCGTAGGTCCGATACGAAGGGCCACAGCCCCATCACGCACGGATGCCCCGGCTGGATCAGGTTCACGCTGGTAAGGGCGGCGAGGCACTCCGCCAGGGCCTGGACCAGGGATCCGGCCAGCGCCGCCGGGGAGGTGGCGCCCGCCTGGCCGGCCGACAAGAGGTTGATAGGCATGCCGGTATGGATCTGGGCCACCATGCATTCGGTGGATTCGTATGCGAAACGGAGGGGTGGGACAACGAACGTGTTGTTGGCGCACACGAAGGGCCTCCGGCGGAACTCGCCTTCTCCTCCCAGCACATGATCGTACATCTCGACTACCTGGTAGACGTGCTCAGGCCGGAAGAACGAGGTCCCCTGGGGTTTGCTGGTGCCCATCATGGTGGCGTAGGCGGTGTTGATATCCACCTCGTGGGAAGACTCGAGGTCACGGGTGACCATGGTCCGAACGAAGAAATGAATGTGTTCCATGGTGTCGATGAGCCGGGCCGCATCGTAGAGGTCGGCTGTCGTGGACGGTCGGAACTCCCGTTTGTGGTAATCGAGCATCAGGACGGCGGCGCCCGCCGTGCCGAAATGGACCTTGCTGCCGGACAACTCGATGCTGCGGTCCTCGTCGATCCCGTGCCATACCCATGATTTGGCCGCCACATCCTCGACGATCCGCTGTACGACCGATCTCGGATAGTGCAGCCTCCCGTTGTCGTCGACCGATCCTCCGGCGCCGGTGACCGCTTCTATGAACTCGGGGATGGGGTCGCCCATGCCGATGTCTTCGAGCAGGTCCAGAGCGGAGTCGTACACCCGTTGCATGTCCGGTCCGGTCAGCGGGGTGTAGGCGCCTCCCGGGATGCCGGGGCGTACGGCTCGCTCGTCCTTGCTCGGTCCGGCGGCCCGGGCCGCTACTCGGGCCGCCCGTCCTCCGGCTCGTCTTCGCCGCGCCATCTCAGGCTCGCAGCCTACGATTGCCGGGATCCCAGACCGGCCCGGCCAGGACGGTGGCGGTGCGGCGTCTGTTCATGATATCTACTCCGAAGGTGGAACCGGGCGACTCGAATGCCGGGTCCACATAGGCGAACAGGATTGAGCGGCCCACCGAGTGAGCCCAGGCGCCGCTGGTGGTGATACCCATTATCCGGTCTCCGTCAAAGGTGGGCTCGTTGCCGAGGCAGTCGGCGTCGCCATCGTCGAGTTCGGCGTATACCAGGACCATGCTGAGGGGTTCTTTCTGGTCTCGGCGGGCCACCGTGGCTTCCTTGCCCTGGAAGTCCTTCCCGTAGTCGACGAAGCGATCCAGTCGGGCCTCGACCGGGGTGATCTCGGTGGTGAGTTCCGAACCGAAGGCCTTGTAGGCTTTTTCGATACGCATGACGTTCATGGCGCGGCTGCCGAAGTCCACGATTCCGTACGGGCGCCCGGCTTCCTGGACGGCCTGGTAGACGTCCACCAGGTACTCCAAGGGCAGGTGAAGTTCCCAACCCAGTTCTCCCACATAGGAAACCCGTAGCGCGATGCATGGCGCGCCCGCTACCTTGATCTCCCGGCCGGTGAGCCACGGGAAGCCTCGGTTGGTGAGATCAGCGGTTGTGAGCGTGGTGAGTACATCCCTTGCGCGCGGTCCGGTCACCGCCAGGATACCGGTGCGGTCTGTTACATCGGTGACCGTGACATCCTCACCCTCCCGGATGTGGAAAGTGAGCCAGTCGAGGTCATGTTGCTGGCCGACCACCGCCGAGTTGAGGTAGAAGCGGTCAGGGGCCAGACGGGTTATGGTCATCTCGGTTTCGATACCGCCCAGGGTGGTCAACATGTGGACCAGCCGGATTCCCCCGTCCCGGACCGGGAGCCGGTTGGCCGACAGACGGTCGAGTAGGGCTGCGGCATCGGCGCCGGTTACTTGGAACTTGGCGAAGGCGGTCAGGTCGGCGACTCCGACCCTCTCCCGGATGGCCCTTACCTCGGCCCCCACCTCGTCGTGGGCCGAGGAGCGGCGGAAGGAGTAGACCTCCGGTTCGGGGGAGAAGTACATGGCTCGTTCCCAACCCCACACCTCCTGCCAGCGGGCGCCTTTGTCGTCGAGGATGTCGTAGAGGGGGGTTTTCTTCATCGGGCGTCCGGCATCCCGGTACTCGTTGGGCATTCGCACCTGATACATCTCGTGGAACTCGTCGATGGACCGCTCGTGGGTGTAGCGGCCGGGGGCGTAAGGGCCGAAGCGCCTCGGGTCCATGTTGGCCACGTTGATCTCGGTCTGGCCGTGCACCATCCACTGGGCCAGGTACTTTCCGGCGCCGGGACCCTGGGTAATGCCGATGGAGGCGCCCGCGCAGTACCAGTAGTTGCGCAGGCCGGGCGCCGGCCCCATCAGGAAACCGGCGTCGGGGGTGTGGGTGATCGGTCCCGAAACCACCTGTTTTATACCGGCGCCGGCGAAACAGGGTAGGCGTTGGGCGGCCAAGTCCAGCCACGGGAGCAGGCGTTCCAACTGCACCGGGGTGAGGTGAAACGTCAGGTCCCAGTCGATCCCCTCGACTCCCCATTCCTGGGCGTCCGCCCGTTCGTAGGGTCCGATAATGAGCCCGTCGTGCTCCTGTCGGTAGTAGCAGGACGCCCGGGGATCGCGTACCACAGGATGTTCCTTCCGGAGGGCGGCTATCTCGGGGATACGTTCGGTGACCAGGTATTGGTGGACCACCGATTCGATCGGGACATCGAGTCCCACCATCGCCCCGACCTGAGGCGCGTAGGATCCGGCTGCGTTGACCACATGCTCGGCGATGATCGGACCCTTCTCTGTCAGCACCTCCCAGCGCCTGTCGGGAAGTTGGTTCATGTCTATGACCCGGTTCTTGCGGCTGATTTCGGCGCCGAGGTTACGGGCGCCGACCGCCATGGTGTTGGTAGCCGCGGACGGATCGGTCCAGCCGTCGCCCGGCGTCCAGAACCCCAGCTTGACGTCGGGCTTGACCTCGAGAAGGGGAGCGACCTCGTTGATCTCATCGGGACCTAGGAGGTGGCATTCCACGCCGACGGAGCGGAGCATGCCCCGGACGTAGTAGAACCAGTCGACCTCGTTGTCGTTGCGGGCCAGGCGTACCGCCCCGCAGCCGTGCCATCCGGAGTGCATGCCGGTTTCCTGCTCGATCACCTTATACAGGTCTGCGGTATCCCTATGCACCTTCGCCATGTTGAGGTCGCCGATGAAGTGGGGAATAAGGCCTGCGGCGTGCCAGGTGGCGCCTGAGGTCAACTCGTCCTTCTCGATAAGGATGGTGTCGGTCCAGCCTTCGTGGGCGAGATAGTAGAGCAGGCCGACTCCCATGGCGCCGCCGCCCACTATCGCCACCCGGACCTCATCGCGCATACACGTCCTCCGGTGGATTAGTTTCTCACGGGGATGCCTCCCCTGTAGGTACCCGATTCGGCGGGTAACTACAGAACAGGTTAGTCCCTACATGCGGTAGCCGTAGGTAGGAAGGGTGTAGGTAGGAAGGGTATTGTGATCATTCAAGGATGCGGCGTGGTCGAAGGGGGACTCTCCAGCCTGGTCAGGAGGTATCGGGCGGCCATGAGGTCCAAGTGTCCGCCGCCGGCGTTCTTGAACAGGGTTATCTCGTCCGCGTGGGTCCGGCCCGGAACGGTGTCCGCGGCGAGTTCGAAGAGGTCGCCCGATACATCACGGTCGCTGATGACGCCGCGGTTGACGGGAATGGCGATCTCTCCGGTATCGAAGGCGGATTTACGGGAGTCGACGAAGATACGAGAGCGGCTTACGGCCTCGTCGTCGGCCTCTCGCATGTGGGGCAGGTAGGCGCCGACCAGATCGAGATGGGTACCCGGTTGTAGCCGGGCGCCTTCTATGAGTGGATGCACGGCCATGGTGGCGCACGACACCAGGTCGGCCTTCCCGACCGCCGCCCTCAGATCGGTGCTCACGTCGGGATCGATATCGGCTAGTTCGGTGGCCAGGGCCTCCGCCCGGGCGGGGGTCCGGTTCCAGATGGTCACCTCCCTGATGGAGGGACGGGCGGCCATATGCGCCCTGATCAGGTGGGGCGCCATGGCCCCGGCGCCGACCATGAGCAGGCGCGCGGTGTCCGGTCGGGCCAGATAGCGGGCGCCGAGGGCGGAGTCGCAGGCCGTCTTGAACCAGGTGAGGGCGGCGCCGAGGATTGCGGCCTGTTCCTGACCGGTGGAGGGGTCGAATGCCACATATACGGTCTGGACGGACGGAAGTTCGGCATTGGCGGGAAAGATGGTCGCCAGCTTGATACCGAGACCGGCGCCCGGCGCGAACCCGACTCTAGCCAGCAGCCCGTTGCCGCGGCCGTCATCGGTATAGAGATCACCCACCCGGGGTCGAGGTCGACGATGGCAGAGATCCAGATAGTCGATCAGAGGCGCGTAGTCGAACAACCGCAAGGCGTCTTGATGGGATACGATTCTCATGGTCGGAACAGGCTAGCCCCAATTCTTCATGCCCCAGACACACCGACCTCGAAAAGCCCGCGTCAAGCGTACTTTCACGGCGTGTCAGGCGATCACCCTATAGGTGAAGGGCACGCTCCGGCCAGGCGAGGCCACCCAGCAGCTATTTTCCCAGGTCAGAGAGTTCATTGCATCTCTTTCGGTTATCCATTCGAACCCCTACATTAAAAATCGGGGCTAGTGACCCGGCTCGTCGGTTCGGCCTACTTGAAGGTCTGTTTGTCGGCTCTGGTCGGAATCGGCGTGTATCCGGATTAGTTTCTTTTCGGATGGGTTCCTTGGTTTGTAAAGAAAGGGATTGTTCGTGTCCTAGTTGTGTTGTATTCTAATATATAGCTGTAAACACCGCCGGTTCGAAGGACGGTACCGACTGGACCGGAGCGGGATCAGATCGGCGTTCCAACCCATTTGAGGGATTAGCGGAACGCGTTTCGGGACCTTGGAAGGTGGTGGCGGGGGAGGGCCCGAAGGGGATAGCCCGGACGGATGTTTTTCGCGTTCTCCCAGAGGTATGTGATGAATCCGTTATTATGGCTAGCTAATTAGCCATAATCTGGATAAACATCTAGCCTTTTCTGTATGACATACTTGCGTCGACACCTTGACGACCGATTGAAGAGGATGCTCGGTGTGCATCCGGCTCTCCTGATCGAAGGGATACGAGGGGTGGGCAAGACCAGCACTGCTAGTAGGGTCGTCCAAGCTACGCTCCGCCTCGATCACCCACCGACCAGGGATATTGTCGCCGCAGATCCGGACACCGCGGTGGCGTCGCTTCCTCGCCCGGCGCTGATAGATGAATGGCAACGCGTTCCGGCTGTCTGGGATGCGGTACGCAGGGTGATCGACGAGGATCGGACACCGGGACGTTTCGTTCTGAGCGGGTCGGCGCGGACCGCGGTTACCGCTGACATCCATGCCGGCGCCGGGCGGATACTGCCACTGCGATTGCGTCCGATGACCCTGTCGGAGCGCAACGGGCGGGCGCCGGCCGTGACGCTGGTTGATCTGGCTGATCGCGGCGTCGAGGCCGTCAGGGGTGTCCGGTCCCCGTTCTCGCCGCAGGAGCAGGTGGCGCCCACCGCGGTGTCCGGTCTTCCCGGTTACCTGGATCTGGATCCGTCCGATCATCAGGAGGCGCTTCGCTCGTACCTCGATCTGGCGGTTTCGCGAGACCTCGCGGAAATCGCTCCCGGCGCGCGCAACATTCGCAAGCTCCGTCGGTATGTACGTTCCTACGCATCGGTCGTCGGGACCACCGCCGACCATGGGAAGATCCATCACGCGGCGGGTGTCGCCAAAGCGACCGGTGAAACGTACCACGACCTCTTGGAGCGTCTCGGAGTCATAGAGGAGTTGGCCGGGTGGTCGAACAACCGTCTGAAACGACTCACGAAACGAGCCAAACGGCGCGTGGTGGACCCCGCCTTTGCCGCCGCGGATCACTACGAGACTCCTACGGTACTGAGCCGACGCCGCAGTCGATCGGGTGAGCTATTCGAGAGTGTGGTGGTGTGCCAGATCGTTGCGACCGCCGAGGCGCAGGGTCTGGGTTGGAGATTCGGCCACCTGCGGACCGCGGGCGGCGACCGTGAGATCGATCTGATGGTTGACCTTCCCGACGGCGGCGTCATCGCCATCGAAGCGAAACTCGGCGAGAGAGCGACGGCGGAGGATGCTCGTCATCTGGTCACTTTGCGGGAGCGTCTCGGTGACACCTTCCGGGCCGGACTTGTGGTCCATCCTGGAACGACGGCCTTCCGGCTCGGCGATCGGATAGCCGCGACGCCGCTCGGGGTACTTGTATAGGTGGGTAAGTTACTCACCGACCGGCTTTTCATCGACCACACCCGTTCCGCTGACCGTGCCAAATCGGTAAGGCGGCTTCGTTGGATGGAGTCGGGAGATGTAGGCAAATGGGTGTGTGTCAAGAATGCAGGTCAATCTACCGGCTGTCTGAAAAATGAGGTGGATAGATTCCGGCCAGTAGATTATCCATAATCTGGATAAGTAATTAGCCATTCTTTACAATAGCTTTTATTTTTTCGGCGCCTCGACGACCGCTTGACAAAGGATGCTGGTGCTTTACCTAGCCGCCTCCCGTCGTCCTGAATCTTTGGGTTCGCTTGGGTTGTACCCCGTAATGAGTCGCGTTGCGCGACCGGGTTTCGTCTTCGTCTTTCAGCCGACACCGCGGTCGGCGGGTCTCGGGGGCCGTTTCTGTCCTACCCCCTCTGTATGTTGATAACTATTCTTCATGCCCCCGTCACACCGACCTCGAAAGGACCGCGTCAAGCCCACTATCGCGGCGCGTCAGGCGATCACCCGGCGGATGAAGGGGTCTACCCGAGGCGATTTTCGGCGGTCTTCTCGTGTTTCGGGTATCCGATATAGAAGTAGAGACAAAAAGTTCGTACAAGGGGTCTGTCTTAGACCGTAGCACATGCAGGAGGGCGCCCGACGGGCGCCCTCCTGCATGTTTCTGTTGGTTGTTTGGTCAATCAGGCCGCGGCTATAGCCTCCGCGATCCAGGCGTCCACCTGTTCCTGATTGTCGGCGATCCATACGGTGACCAACTCGCCGATGTCCTCGCCGTCGTCCTGCTTGACGATCTGCAGCGACACGTCGACGACGTTCAGCTTCACTATCTCGAGCAGTTTGGCCGCGGCGGGGTTGTTAGCCAGGAAGTCGTGTCGGGCCGAGGCGATTATATCGGCTGCGACCCAACCGATATCGCACACCCCGTCGTCGGCCGCGCTCGGGCAGGACTCGGCGGGTATGGTGGCGGTGCCGGGACGCTGGTCCCATTCCTCGCCCCCGTCACGGCCAAGCGGATTCGAGTCGTCGATCGGGGTTTCGACCCCTACCCATACAACGTTGTCGCCGGGGCGGAGGGCGGTTATGTACGAGCTCGGCGTCCACGTGTAGGCGACCATCGGCTCACCGGCATCCGCCTTGGCGGTAGCTTCGGCGAACATGGCGTCGTAACCGGCCAGTACCTGTTCGATGTTCTCCCAGCCGGAGAAGGCGATCTGGCTCTGGATGATGTCATCGCAGGTCCAACTCTCCGGGCACCCGTAGATGTCGGCGATTCCGTTGCCCGGATTGGGATCCTGGGCATCGTAGGCGGCGATGGCGTCGGGATTGTTATTCAGATCATCCAAGGTGTTGATTCCGTACTCTTCGGCGAATCCCTTGGTGATGAGATAACCCTGCAAGCCGCCGGCGATCATCAACTCACCGATCCGCCTCACATGCTCACCGACCAGGGAGCCGTCCGGCATCTCGGCGGCCAACCAACTGTTGTGGCCGGGATACCAGCTGTTGACCCAGAAGTCGGCCTCACCTTGCGCCATGGCCAAATAGGCCAGGTTCGGACCCAATTCGAATTCCGCCGGGTCGCTGACCTCGTAACCCAGCATCTGCATCATCTGGCGCATCAATTCGGCTTGGAAGTAACCGGTTGACCAGTTGGCGCGGGCCATGGTCACGCTGACGTCCTCACCGGGCAGCTTCGGCGTCGAGGTGTCCTCGCCGCAAGCAACCGCTACAAGGGCAAGGATTGCCAGCGTGGCGATAATCCTTACGTTATGCTTCATGATACTCCTTATGCTTCATTGATACTCCTTTCGAATTTCTGTCGATTGTGTCTGGTTCTGTTCCTGTGGGGTTACTCGACGTTCCCGCTGTTGGTCGACAATTCACATGGAAGTTTCCGACCGGATTCTGATCGCGGTGTCGGGCGTCGGGTCGTTCTCCGACGGATCTTCGTAGACCCTGGATCGGCGGAACTCTTTCAATACCCCCATTGTCGAGGCAAGGATCAGGATTCCCGCCACCATGGTCAGGAAGGAGCCGACTCCGCTCACATACTTCACATGGCCTGATCGAACATGGGTAAGTATCCAGGCGAAACCGATGCACGCCACACCGAACCCGATCCCGGCGGTCACGGCGCTCCATCGCCACCGTCGTGTCTCGTCTCCCCGAAGGAGTCCGGCAGCCGGTAGTGATGTCAGGATGGTGACCGCGCCGAATACCAGCCCCCATAGGCCGAGCCGGGCGCCTTCGATGCTTAAGCCGTCGATAACCCGTACACCTTGTCGGGCAGCGCGGGCCCGAAGACTGAGCATCTCGGCGGCGATAGCCGCGCGGTCGGCGTCCGACGCCGTTTCCGCTCGATCCTCCAACTCGTCGATCTGAGCTTGGATCTCCGGAGTGATGACCTCTTCTTGACGTTCATCCCAACTCCAACCCGAGATCAAACCCAGGATCAAGGTGACGAGGGCGATGCCGAGACCGACCAGTTGTCCCCAGGCAACCCCGGAGGGCAGGGGACGGAGCGGGGAATGGTCGGCCGCCCGCAGCCATAGTACTGCCCCGATGGTGGCAGTCAATCCTCCGGCGACTGCCGCATAAACCCCTGATCCGGTACCGGGATCTACCGCTCCCACGGCGGTTCCGGCGTCGGCTATCGACTGAGCCAGCAGGTGGGCGACCGCAACGATCAGAGCTGAAATCGCCGCGATCACGGCGCCGTCGGCCGCCAACCATCGAGATGTTCGGCCGGGTCGGGCGCCGAAGGCCGCCACCGTCACGATCAGAAACAGACCTAGGGCGAGAAGCACGATACCGAACCACGATCCGCCGGAGCTATGGAGACCACTGAAAACCTGGCCATCCAGTTCTCCGTTCAGGGAGGCGTCGGACCATCTGCTCCAGGCGCTCATCTTTCCCGCATTGGAGGTCCAGGGTAGGAAGACGCCGGCGGTTACCACCACGCCTCCGATGAGTGTCAGCAGCATCGGCAAGCGTTCGTCTTCGCCGACAGGGGTGAACCTATCCGTGTCCAGGTGGGTAATGATCGCTGAGGGCTCCCCGTCGGGGATCAGCATCTCGGGATCGCGCCGGTGCCTCCAGGCAAGTTGTATGCGCCTTAACAGGTTTCCGGATTCGACACCTTCGCGTTGCGACATACGGTCGAGTACCACCGCT
Organism: uncultured Acidimicrobiia bacterium; assembly: GCA_964516495.1. GTDB lineage: Bacteria > Actinomycetota > Acidimicrobiia > Spongiisociales > Spongiisociaceae > JAPPFW01. The sequence continues at coordinate 26,174 of CAZEZF010000016.1, forward strand.
ACCAGAAAGAAGGCCAAGCCTCCTGATGCTCCTAGACCCACATCCTGGTTGTTTATGGCCCTTAGCAGCAACCGGCCCAGCCCGCCTGTGCCCATTAGAGCCGAGATGCCGAGCATCGAAATGGCGAGGAGCAGGGTCTGGTTGATGCCGGTCATGATGGCGGGGCGGGCTAGGGGAATCTGCACATCGAACAGCACACGGGTCTCCGATGCCCCGTAGGCGCGGGATGCCTCGACCACGTCCTCGGGAACTTGTCGTATCCCCAGGTTGGTCAGGCGGATAAGCGGAGGCAGGGCGAACACCATGGTGACCATGCTCGCCGATACCTCAGCGAGCCCGAAGAACCAGACAAAAGGCAGCATGTAGACGAAGGAATGGACCACCTGCATGGCGTCGAGGAGGGGGCGTATTACTTGCCAGATGCTGTCAACCCTTCCACAGGCGATGCCGATGGGAATACCGATTATTACGCAGAGGACAACTGCGACGCCGATGAAGCCGATGGTTGCGGCGGTTTCCTTCCAGTAGTCGTCGCCGAGTAACCCGCATACCGAGAGAGCAACGGCGACAAAGGCGGCAACCCTGACATTCTTTACCATCCAGGCCAGTAACGCCATTGCCGCGACCACCCATATCCAGGAGACTTCGATCAGGAAGCCCCGGACGAGGTTACGGATCATCACCTCGAACGGCCAGGCGACGACATCCAGCACCGCCGTAAGGTTGACCGCGATCCATCGGATTGCTTGCTCCAACCAGTCACCGAACGGGATCCTCCACTCGTCCAGTAGGGCGTTGTCCCAGACCGGAATACGTTCTGAATCTGACGCTTGGGCGAGCACCGGGGCGCTGATAGGGGGGATGTTCATAGGTGTGTTTCTGGTTGAAGGCTGTTGTTCGGCTGTTCGACTTGTCTCATCTCCTCCGTGACGGCGGGTGAGACAAGGTCATAAAGGCAGAGGGCGATGGCTGGGCGCGCGTTCCGTTTTCTTGTTCGAGGTCGTGGGTTGAGCCATACCATACAATCTTGAACCGACTACAACCTCGAATCGACCTTAGCCGGTTCACCGGTCCGACCAAGGTCGATTCTCGGACTAACGCCGAAACCGGGTCGAGGCGCTTCTCGAAACGCCCCGACCCGGATATGGTTGAGTAACCGGTCAGGAAGCCGAGCCGGCCAGGCGGGCAGCCCGTAGCCAGGTTTCGACGGTGTCGCGGTTGTTTGCGATCCATTCTTCGGCGTGGCGGCGGACGTCTTCTTCGCTGTTTTCTCCGAGGCTGTAGGCCACGTTCTGTAGCGCTACGTCTACCGGGTTGACCGTCACCTCCTCGAAGAGGCGGGCGGCTGCCGGGTTGGCTTCCAGGAAACTGCTGTTGGCGGTTACCCGGATATCGGCGGCGTCCCAACCCAGGTTGCACGGATCAGCCGAGCACTGACCCGCCCCGAGTGTGGCGGGACCTTCGGTCTGGGTAGGCGAAATGGACACGTCGGAGGTGGACAGCCAGATAGCGTTGTCACCTGCCCGCAGGTCACCCACATACGCGCTCGGCGCCCAGGTGTAGACCAGATACGGTTCACCGGCTTCGTCCCGTCTGATCGCTTCGGCGATCAGAGCGTCGTAGGTGCCTACCTCCACCTGCTCGATGTTGGCCCAACCGGAGGTTTCGATCCACGCGTTGATATTGGCGTGGCATCCCCACCCTTCGGGGCAGCCCAGGATCTGCAACACCCCGTCGTCGGGGGTGCTGTCCCCGGCGTCGTAGATCGCTAACAAAGCGGGATCGGTGATGATCTGATGCAAGGTTTGGATGCCGTGTTCGTCTACCAGGCTCTTGTTGGTCAAGATGCCCTGCAAACCGGCGGTTCTCATCTCGTAACCGAGCGTGGTGAGATGGTCGCTCACCAACGATCCGTCCGGCATCGTCCCGGCCAGGAACTGGTTGTGGTTCGGGAACCAGGAGTTGGGCCAGAAGTCGAACTCGCCGTTGGCCATCGCCACGAACGCGTTGGAAGGCGGCAACTCCAGATCAGCGGGATCGGATACCTCGTAACCGAGTTCACCCAGCAACGCCGCATAAATCGCCGCCTGCATGTAACCCGTACTCCAATTAGCCCTCGCCGCAGTCACCGGAACACCATCACCGGGCGTCTCGTCCACCGGCACCTGCGCGACTGCCAGCCACACGTCGACCTGAGCCCGGTTGTTTGCGATCCATTCTTCGGCGTGGCGGCGGACGTCTTCTTCGCTGTTTTCTCCGAGGCTGTAGGCCACGTTCTGTAGCGCTACGTCTACCGGGTTGACCGTCACCTCCTCGAAGAGGCGGGCGGCTGCCGGGTTGGCTTCCAGGAAACTGCTGTTGGCGGTTACCCGGATATCGGCGGCGTCCCAACCCAGGTTGCACGGATCAGCCGAGCACTGACCCGCCCCGAGTGTGGCGGGACCTTCGGTCTGGGTAGGCGAAATGGACACGTCGGAGGTGGACAGCCAGATAGCGTTGTCACCTGCCCGCAGGTCACCCACATACGCGCTCGGCGCCCAGGTGTAGACCAGATACGGTTCACCGGCTTCGTCCCGTCTGATCGCTTCGGCGATCAGAGCGTCGTAGGTGCCTACCTCCACCTGCTCGATGTTGGCCCAACCGGAGGTTTCGATCCACGCGTTGATATTGGCGTGGCATCCCCACCCTTCGGGGCAGCCCAGGATCTGCAACACCCCGTCGTCGGGGGTGCTGTCCCCGGCGTCGTAGATCGCTAACAAAGCGGGATCGGTGATGATCTGATGCAAGGTTTGGATGCCGTGTTCGTCTACCAGGCTCTTGTTGGTCAAGATGCCCTGCAAACCGGCGGTTCTCATCTCGTAACCGAGCGTGGTGAGATGGTCGCTCACCAACGATCCGTCCGGCATCGTCCCGGCCAGGAACTGGTTGTGGTTCGGGAACCAGGAGTTGGGCCAGAAGTCGAACTCGCCGTTGGCCATCGCCACGAACGCGTTGGAAGGCGGCAACTCCAGATCAGCGGGATCGGATACCTCGTAACCGAGTTCACCCAGCAACGCCGCATAAATCGCCGCCTGCATGTAACCCGTACTCCAATTAGCCCTCGCCGCAGTCACCGAAACACCATCACCGGGCAGGGCGGTTGCTTCCATCGCCGCCATGGCGGCTTCTTCAGCCGCTTTCTCTGCTGCAGCCGCTGTTTCTTCGGCCTCGTCAAGCGCCATCTGGGCTTCCTCCAGAGCAGCCTGAGCGGCCTCGTCGCCGGCGTCCGCGGCCATTTGGGCTTCCTCCAGAGCAGCCTGGGCGGCTTCCAATTCGGCTTGGGCTTCTGACAGAGCCGCTTCGGCTGCTTCGGCGGCTTCCTGGGCGCTGCTGTCGATGACGGTGACGGTGACGGGAGGCGCCTCCGCGGGGGCCTCCGGCTCGTCATCCCCGCAGGCGATGGCGATCAGTGCTAACACCGCCACCAAGGCGAATAAGTTTCTGATACGTGACATTAGATATCTCCTTCCGGTCGCGGAACCGATCTTGGATTCATACAGATCTTGGATTCATACAGATCTTGGATTCATACAGTCTCAGTGGATGGGATAGGCATTCTGGTCGAATCTTTCGCGGCGGCGGTGTCCAGCAACGCGTCGCCGGCATACACGGTGGTCCGTCCGAACTGGTTCAAGACGGGGCGGAACAGGACAAACAGAACGAAGCCGCATAGCAGCGTGAGGAAGGCGCCGACGCCGCTTATGTAGTTACCGTCGGATATTCGGACCAACGAACCGATCCACCCGGCCGATATGACCATGATCCCCATCCCGAGGGCGGAAACGGCGGCGCCCCATCTCCAGCGATTCCGTTCGTCGGCGCCGAACAGTCCAGCCGCCGGGAGGGTACTGAGGAGGGCGATCAACCCTAGGCCGAGCGCCAGGTAGCCGAGTCCGGATCCGGATTCCGAGAAGCCATCGGAAACTATAGGGTTCTGCCGTTGCGCTCGGGCGACTATCGATCCGATTGTCGCCACATTGGCCGACTGCTTGGACGGGTCCTCACGCGCCTCCTGCTCGAGACGCGTTATCTCTTCCTGCAGTTCGGGGGTCAATACGGCCGAGGCGCGGCGATCAACCGTCCAGGAGGACAATCCGGCGGCCAGCAGCAATCCCACGGTGAGGATCGCGACGACTATCCGAGCAATTGACGCTCTTACCGGTAGAGGACGACGGGAACTGTAGGGCGCCGAGACCATCCAGAGAACCGATCCGGCAAGCGCGGCCACAGCTCCGATCAGAGCGATCCACGGGCCTATCCCGTCGGAATAGGCGACCGCGCCCGGTGTCGGTTCCAACCATAGGTATGAACCGGCCGCGACGGTTGCCGATGCTGCGGCCAGCAGGGTGGCGTCGGCGCCCAACCATGGTCCTGTTCGATGCGTTCTGACCAGGGTGGTGATGGTTCCACCCAGGATCAGCAGGCACATGCCGGCAATGGCGATGCCGAAGAAGCTGCCCCCTGATGCGGCCATTCCGTTGAAGCTCGACCCGATGAGGTCCAAGTCCCGTTCGCGGCCGAAGCCCGAAACGAGACCGGAGTCATTACTCCACGGCAGGAATAACGCAACCAAGCTGATCAACCCGCCGATCATGGCGATCAGGATTCCTATCCTCTCAACGGCGCCGACCGGCGCGGGCGCTCCTTCCGACACCGTTTCGGGTGTCGTTTGCTCTTCTGTGGCCTCCTCCAGCAGGGTTTCGGGGTCGCGACGGTGAGCCCACGCCAATCGGATGCGCCGGAGCAGGCCGCTGGCGTCCCTGTCATCCCGCTGAGAGATACGATCGAGCACCACCGCCACGATGAACAGCGCCAGTCCCGCCGAGGTGGATAGCCGGGTATCCACGTTCGTGACGGCCCTGAAGACAAGGAGCCCGAGGCCGCTGGCCCCCATGATGGCGGCGATTCCGAGCATGGAGATCGAAAGGAGAAGGGTCTGGTTCAGCCCGGTCATGACGGCGGGGCGCGCCAAGGGAAGCTGTACATCCAGGAGCACCCTCCACTCCGAAGCGCCGTAGGCGCGGCTGGCCTCCACCACGTCGGCGGGGACTTGGCGGATGCCCAGGTTGGTCAGTCGGATGAGCGGTGGGATGGCGAAAATCATGGTCACCATCGTGGCCGGCTCGGGTCCGAGGCCGAAGAAGAAGATGACCGGGATGATGTATACGAACGGGTGAACCACCTGCATGGCGTCAAGGACGGGACGGACCGAGTTCCACACCCCGTCGATCCGGCCACAGAGCACGCCGAGCGGGATGCCGATGATGGCGCACATGACCACCGCCACGATGATGAGCCCCACCGTCAGTGAGGTCTCATCCCAGAACTCGTCGCCCAGCAGACCGCATAGGGCCAGTATGAGCGCTAACCCGATCCCCACCCTCAGGTTCCTGGTGAACGCCGCGACCACCACCACACCGCCGCAGACCAGCGCCCAGGACATGTCGGTGATTTCCCACCAGGGATGGTATTCGGGCCCGTTCACGAAATTGCGGAACAGGAACGAGAAGGGCCACTCGATCACGCCGAGAACTACCCCCATGTTTGCGACGATCCAATCGACCAGTTCTTCCATCCAGGAACCGAACGGGACTTCCCACGCATCGAGAACGCGGTTGTTCCAGAACGGAATCGTCTCCTCGCCGGATGCGCCTTGGGCGACAAGGGTCATAGGTAGGTTTCTCTCTCGAAGCCGTCGATCAGTTGTTCGACCCGACCCATCTCCTCCATGATGCTGCGCGGGTCGAGGTCGCCGACGAGCTTCCCGTCGTCGTCGAGAACGGCGATGGGGAGTCCGCGTCCGGCGGCGGCGTAGACCTCATTGAGTTTGGTATTGGGGGTGGTGGTGTCGAAGTCGCTCCGGAGGGCGGTGGTCATGGTGGTTGCGCCGAGGTCGGCGACGCGTATGCAGTCTCCAACGGTGAGCAGCCCGGAGGGTCGCCCGCGGCTGTCGCATACGAAGGCGCCGGCCCGATCACCTATGTGGGTGAGGGCTTCCTCCAAGGGGAGATCGGAATCAATAGGGTTGGCGGGTGTCATCACTTCGCAACATTCGATAACCCGTCCCTGGTCTACATCCTGGACGAACTCGGCGACGTAGGCGGTGGCCGGTTCGGTGAGGATCTCCTCGGGGGTTCCGATCTGGATCACGGCGCCGTCGCGCATAATGCATACCCGGTCTCCGATGCGGAGGGCTTCGTTGAGGTCGTGGGTGATGAACAGGATCGTCTTCTGCACTTCGTTCTGGATGTCGACCAACTCATCCTGCATCTGGCGACGGATGAGCGGGTCGAGGGCGGAAAACGCTTCGTCCATGAGAAGTATGTCGGGATCGGACGCCAACGCCCTGGCCAGCCCCACCCGCTGCTGCATTCCTCCCGACAGTTCCCGAGGCAGGTTCCGGGCGTAGGGTTGGAGGCCGACGAGCGAGAGGGCCTTGAGAGAGGCCTGGTTTCGTTTCTCCTTGTCAACTCCTTGGACCTTTAGTCCGTATCCGACGTTGTCGATAACGTTTCGGTGCGGGAACAGAGCGAAATGCTGGAATACCATCCCCATCTTCTCACGGCGAAATGCCTGAAGTTCGGCGCCGTTTAGAGCCTGGACGTCGGTTCCGTCCACCCACACATGGCCGGAAGTAGCGTCGAACAGTTTGTTAACCGTGCGGAGGGCGGTGGACTTGCCCGACCCTGAAAGGCCCATGACGACAAAGATCTCGCCCTGGGACACGGAGAAGTTAACGTCTCGAATCCCGATCACATGACCCGACTGGCGTTGTACCTCGTCTTTGCTCACCCCCGCTTTCGCCAAGTCGAAGGCCCGACCGTGGGGCTGCGGGCCGAATATCTTGTACACACCCTCCAGGCGTATCAATTCATGACCTGCCTCCGCCACCACATTCCTTCCCGTAGTCGCAAGTCCGAACCGTTAACGAAGAGCCTACCGAGCCTGGACCTCATAGCCTGTACCACGATACGGAACCGTACCGCATCGTAGCACAGAAGCGATTAGGATAACCTGTAAACCCTTACTTTTCTGGAGAGTCCATGTCGCCGACCAGCAGATACCGTTCGGATCTCGAGATTGCCCAAGCGGCAAACCCCAGGCCGATTGCTGAGATCGCCCGGTCGATCGGTATCAGGGATGAGGAGTTGATCCCCTACGGTTCTACCAAGGCGAAAGTTCATCTGGACATCCTCAAACGGATCGGGACGGAGGAAACCGGCAAGTATGTAGATGTCACCGCGGTCACGCCCACTCCGCTGGGCGAGGGTAAGACGACCACCTCTATCGGACTGGTGCAGGGTCTGGGGAGGATCAACAAGAAGGCCATAGCCACCATACGGCAGCCCTCGATGGGGCCCACCTTCGGCATCAAGGGCGGCGCCGCCGGCGGGGGTTACAGCCAGGTCATCCCCATGGACGAGTTCAACCTACACCTGACCGGTGACATGCACGCCCTCAGCGTGGCCCACAACCTGGCGGCGGCGGCCCTCGACGCCCGCTGGTACCACGAGCGGCGGATGAGCGACGCGCAGCTTGAGGCGATAGGTCTCGAGCGCCTGGGTATAGACGTCTATGGCGCCCGGTGGCGCCGGGTGGTCGATGTCAACGATCGGGCGTTGCGCAACGTGATCGTCGGGCTGGGCAGTCGCATCGACGGGCGGCCCCGGGAGACCGGTTACGACATCACGGTCGCTTCCGAGTTGATGGCCATCCTGGCATTGACCGACGGTGACGATTACGCGTCCGCTCTCCGGAATCTGCGCCGCCGCTGCTCCCGCGTGGTGGTGGGGAACGCCAAGGACGGCAACCCGATCACCCTGGAGGATTTGAGCGTGGCCGGGGCGGTGACGGTGCTTATGCGCGACACCCTCCACCCGAACCTGATGCAGACATTGGAGGGCCAGGCCGCTTTCGTTCATGCCGGTCCCTTCGCCAACATCGCCCATGGCAACTCGTCGATCCTGGCCGACCGGGTGGCGCTTCATCTGGGTGAATACGTGATAACCGAATCCGGATTCGGGTCCGATATGGGCATGGAAAAGTTCATGAACATCAAGTGCCGCGTGTCGGGTCTGGTTCCTGACGCGGTGGTGCTGGTGGCCACCATCCGGGCGCTCAAGACCCACGGGGGAGGTCCGAGGGTAATTCCGGGTCGACCGCTCGATGACGCATATACCGGAGAGAACCTTCCGCTGCTGGAGGCGGGGCTTATCAACCTGATAGCTCATATCGAAGGGGTCCGTAGGTTCGGAATACAGCCGGTGGTGGTGGTTAACGTCTTCCCCACCGATACCAAGGCCGAGATCGAGGCCGTGCGGCAGGCAGCCGTCGAAGCAGGCGCCTCCCGGGTAGCCACCTCCACTCATTGGGCGGATGGAGGGGCCGGGGCGGTAGAACTGGCGCGGGCGGTGGTCGAAGCCTGCGAGGCGCCCAACGACTTCCGGCTCCTCTACCCGGTTGACCGATCGGTCAAGAGCAAGATCGAAACCATAGCCTCCGAGTTGTACGGCGCCGACGGCGTTGACTATTCACCGCAGGCCGAACGGGATATAGCCGGTTATGAACGGGACGGCTTCGGGAATCTTCCGGTCTGCATGGCGAAGACGCCGTTGTCCTTGTCGCACGATCCACAGCTCAAGGGTCGTCCAACCGGTTTCCGGATTCCCGTGCGTGAGGTTCGGGCCTCGGTCGGCGCCGGTTTCCTGGTACCTATCCTCGGGGCGATCAACACCATGCCCGGCTTGGGGTCTCGCCCTGCGTTTATGAATGTCGATATCGACGAGGATGGAAGGATCGTTGGTCTATTCTGATCCGAGTAGCCGAAAGGGCCGCATACCGCAAGGTGTGCTTCTCTGAGCCGCCGGATGCAGGATGCGCGTCCCCGCGTGGCTGCGAAAAAGTAGGACGCTCTCGTGAGCGGGGGAAGGAGGTGATTGTATGTCGAAGAAGAACCTGGCTCGCCTTACCACTCCGTATGTGCGACGCAACGGCGTTTTGGTGGAGGCTTCCTGGGATCGGGCGCTCGATGTGGCGGCGGAAGGCCTTTCAGCCCACCGGGAACGTTCCTTCGGGCTGTTCTCGTGCTCCAAGGCCACCAACGAGACCAATTTTCTTGCCCAGAAGTTCGCCCGATTGGTGATGGGCTCCAACAACGTCGACTCGTGCAACCGCACCTGACACGCTCCCTCGGTCGCCGGTCTGGCGGCTGTATTCGGGATCGGAGGCGGTACGTGCTCATATGAGGAGATCGAGAGTACTGATGTGATCCTCCTGTGGGGCTCCAACGCCCGGGAGGCGCACCCGATCTTCTTCCACCACCTAATGAAAGGGGTTCGTAACGGGGCGACCATGTATACGGTCGATCCCCGTCGCACCACTTCGGCCATGTGGGCGGATGTCTGGCTGGGAATCGACATCGGTTCCGACATCGCCCTGGCCAATACGTTGGGTCGGGAAATCATAGTTTCCGGCCTGCACGACGAGACATTCATCAAGCGTGCAACCGAGGGGTTTGATTCCTACGAGGCGGCTGTCGAGTCGTGGACTCTGGAGAGAGGCGCCGAGGTAACCGGCGTTCCCGCCGAGGTGATCCGGCGGATGGCCCATGACTACGCAACCGCGGAGCGGGCGCAGATTTGCTGGACGCTGGGGATAACCGAACACCACAACGCCACCGACAACGTGCTCGCCCTGATCAACTTGGCCCTGCTCACCGGCCATGTCGGACGCTACGGTTCCGGCCTCGTACCTATCCGCGGCCAGAACAACGTCCAGGGCGGTGGGGACATGGGGGCGCTTCCCAACAAACTCCCCGGGTTCCAGGATGTGGAGGACCCGGTTGCCAGAGGAAAGTTCGAGGCCCGTTGGGGTCGCCCTGTACCGGACCGGAACGGTAAGCACATTTCCCTGATGCTCGAGGCCATGGAGAACAGGGAGATCACCGCTCTCTATGTGCTGGGGGAGAACCCCGCCCAGTCGGAGGCTCGGTCCGATCACGTCAGGGGACTGCTGGGGGATCTGGAGTTCATGCTGGTGCAGGATATGTTCATGACGCGTACCGCTCTGCTGGCCGATGTGGTGCTCCCGGCGGCGGCGGGCTGGGCCGAGTCGGAAGGTACGGTGACCTCCTCCGAACGACGAGTGCAGAGAGTGCGTAAGGCGCTCGATCCTCCCGGGCAGGCGCGGGACGATCTGGACATTCTGTCCGGCGTCGCCGAGCGGATGGGCGAAGGATGGGGCTATCCGACCGCGGAGGAGGTCTGGGACGAGCTGAGGTCCCTTTCACCGCTCCACGGTGGGATGTCCTATAGGCGGCTCGATGAGGAGGGCGGCATCCAATGGCCCTGCCCCGACGAAGATCATCCGGGCACCCAATTCCTGCATGCCGGTCTCTGGGATGAGCCGATTACCAGGGAGCGGGCGCCTTTCATCCCCACCCCCTGGGCCCCGCCGGTGGATGAGCTGACACCTGAATACCCGATCCGGCTGACCACCGGGCGTCGGCTCGACTCCTACAACACCGGGGTTCAGTCGGGCGGCTACCGCTCGCCGCTCCGGGTGGGCGCCGTGATCGAGGTAGCGCCCGAAGACGGGGCGGCGCTCGGGCTGGACGATGGTGGGTTGGTCAAGGTGACCTCACGGCGAGGCAACCTGGACGTACCTGTGGTTTTCCAACCATCCCTGCGGCCTGGGTTGGCCTTCATGGCGGTCCACACTCCCGACGAGGCGGACGTGAATGTACTGACCATCGACGCGTGGGATCCTAAATCGGGAACCGCCGAGTTCAAGGCCACCGCGGTTCGGATCGAGGCCGCCGGCTAGTGGTATCAGGTTCTAGCCCGAGGAGGCGTCCATCGATCTGAGGCTCATGCCCGAGGCGCCGACACCCGTCGAGCGAGAAGCGGTAGACGCCTTGTTGGGACCGCCCGATTCTTCCGGGGAAGCCGGCGCGGGGAACGAGCGGGTGGTAGTCGGCGGCTACCGCCGTTCCGTTCGCCTGAGGCACATGCTCCTTCCTGCTCTCCATGCGGTGCAGGATCGGATCGGTTGGATAAGCAAGGGCGCGCTCAACTATGTGTGTGAGCGGTTGGGGGCGCCGCCCGCCGAGGCTTACGGGGTGGCAGGTTTCTACGCGCTCCTAGCCTTGGAGGAGCGTCCTCCCCGGGTTGCTCATGTGTGCGATGACGTGGCCTGCCGCAGAGTCGGGGGGGAAAGGATACTCCAGGAACTCGCCGACCGGCCCGATGTCCATCCGAGTCCCTGCCTGGGCCAATGCGACCGGGGCCCGGCTGTTTTCCTCCAGCGGGCGGGCCGCAGGCACGGTGTCATGGTCGATGCCACGACAGTCGGGGTTCGCGCCTGTCTCGACGGCGCCGAGATGGAAGGTTCGGAGGTATCGGTACCCCAAGCCGGCGATACGTCCCTGCGCTTGCTCAAGCGGGTGGGGGTTGTGGATCCGATATCGATTGACGATTACCGGGCTTCGGGAGGCTACCGGGCTTTGGGCAAGGCCATCGACATGGGCGCCGAGCAGGTTATCGCCGAGATCAAGGAATCCAACCTGCGGGGTCGGGGCGGCGCCGCTTTTCCGATGGGCGTCAAGTGGGATGCGGTGGCTCGTTCCGGGGTAATGCCCCGGTACCTGATATGCAACGCTGACGAGTCCGAACCGGGCACCTTCAAGGATCGGGTCCTGATGGAGGGTGACCCGTACGCGCTGGTCGAATCGATGACTATCGCAGGACTGGCGACCGGCGCCGAGTTGGGATACCTGTATATCCGCGCCGAGTATCCGCTCGCGGTTGCTCGTCTGGAGCGCGCCATCGAGGAGGCGTGTCGGGCGGGATTGCTCGGTAAAGACGTGGCGGGTAGTGGCCGAACGTTTGAAATCGAGATCAGGCGGGGCGGTGGAGCATATATATGCGGCGAGGAGACAGCATTGATGAACTCCATCGAGGGGAAGCGGGGGGAGCCGCGCAACAAACCGCCTTTCCCTACCCAGGAGGGACTCTTCGGGTTTCCTACGGTCATCAACAACGTCGAGACGCTGGTCAACGTGCCTGAGATCATCCTTTTCGGTGGGGAGGCCTACTCCGAGATCGGTACCGACCAGTCCAGCGGTCCCAAGCTGTTCTGTCTCTCCGGGGACGTCGCGAGGCCGGGCGTGTACGAGGTGGAGTTCGGGGAGACGCTCCGCGACCTGATCGATCTGGCCGGAGGAGTTACCGGCACAGGAGGGTTGGGCGCGGTGATGCTAGGGGGCGCCGCGGGGATCTTCGTGGGGGAGGAACACCTGGACATGCCCTTGACGTTCGAGGACGCCCGGGCTCGCAATGTGACCCTCGGTTCGGGGGTTATCATGGTTTTTGACGACGCAACCGATTTTCGTGACACGACCCGCCGGATCGCCCGCTTCTTTCGGGACGAGTCCTGCGGGCAGTGCGTGCCATGCCGGGTCGGCACCGTTCGCCAGGAGGAGTTGCTGGCTCGTCACCTGTCAGGAGGTCCGTTTGAGGAGCAGCTGTTCGACGAGGTGGCAAGGGTGATGATGGACGCCTCGATCTGCGGGTTGGGCCACACCGCGTCCACCGCCATCCGGTCGGCCGCCGATCTGGGGTTGTTGGGAGGGGAGGATGGTTGAGGTTTCGCTGACGATCGACGGTTCCGAGGTGGCGGTTCCGGCGGGTTCCACTATTCTTGACGCTTGCCGGAGTATGGGCAACGACCAACCCACGCTGTGCTACCTCGATAACCTCACCCCGGTCAACGTGTGTCGGGTGTGTGTGGTGGAGGTGCAGGGAAGCCGGACCCTCGTGCCATCGTGCAGTCGAGCCGCCGAGCCGGGGATGGTGGTTTCGACCGGCTCCGACCGGGTGCGTCACTCCCGCAAGCTGGTGTACGAGTTTCTGGCCTCGTCGGTGGATCTGGGGTTGGTGGATGCCGACACCGTCCGATGGATGGAGGAGTACGGATACGATCCGGACCGCTTCGGCCCTCCGGGGGATCCTGGCGACAGTAGGGATGAGCGGGTGGTCGGCCATCACCATATCGGTGACGGGACGACGGCGGAGACGGTGAGCCAGCCTACCAAAGTGGACAACGAACTATACATCCGTGACTACTCCCGCTGCATTCTCTGTTACAAGTGTGTCGAGGCATGCGGAGAGGATGCCCAGAACACCTTCGCCATCGCCGTTGCGGGCCGGGGATTCGATGCTCGGATATCCACCGAGTACAACGTAGGTCTCACCGACTCGGCTTGTGTCTTCTGCGGCAACTGCATCGGGGTGTGTCCGACCGGAGCGCTCATGTTCCGCAGCGAGCACGAAATGCGGAAGGCTGATCTCTGGGATGAGGATCACCAGACGGTCACCCGTACGATCTGTTCCTATTGCGGGGTCGGCTGCAATCTGGAGTTGCATGTTCAGGACAACCGGATCGTCAAGGTGACCTCCCCCATGGACCACTCCGTAACATCGGGCCACCTCTGTATAAAAGGTCGCTTCGGCTACGAGTACGTCCAGCAACTCGGTGACTTGGCGGTTACCCCCATCGATCAGGTGCTCCGAAGGGCGCGTGAACCTGATGCGCCGCGAACCTGATGCGCGCGAACCTGATGAAGGTATAACGGCGCGTTGAGTCCGCGTCAGGGCGGTTCGCCTGCTACGCCTCCGGCGACCGACCGTAAGCTGAAGGTGATCGTGACCGCCCCGCTTTTCGGGGTGGTAATCCTGGTCACCCACGGTTTCGGCAACAGTCTGGTGCCTGCCATGTTACCGCGTATCGCCGAGAGCTTCGAAACCGGATACGGGGTTCTCGGTTTGGCGGTAGCCACCGGGCTCCTGTCGTATGGTCTGGGCGCCTTGGTCGGGGTAGCGGTTCTGGATCGAGTTCCTCCACGGGGTCTGCTGGCGGCCTGCCTGGCCGTGTGCGCGCTGGGTTTCCTGGCGGTTTCGCGAGCCGGATCACCGGCCATGCTATCCCTGTCCGTGGTAGCGGTCGGCCTGTCGTCGCCCATCAGCTGGTTGGCGACGGTGCACATAGTGGGCCAGGTTGTCCGGCCTTCTTCACATGGACGGGTTCTTTCGGTGTCCTCGGTAGGGGCCGGTCTCGGAAGCGGGATCAACGGGGTGTTCGTCCAGGTCTTCGCCGGTCCGGGCGAATGGAGGTGGCCATTCGTCATCGCCGGGAGCCTCTCCCTCCTTACTCTGGCAGCTACATACCTGGTTCTCCGGTTCCCGGTTGACCGACCCGAGCGGCCGGAACGCGTCGCCGGCCAGGACCATGTGTGGAAGCGGATCTGGTCGGTCCCGAGGGGGAGGATCGTGATCTTCCTGAGCATGTTCGCCGGCATCGGTGGATTCACTTTCGCCGGTTACCTGTCCGAGATAGCGGTGGATGAACTCATGGTCGGTCCCGTGGCGGCCGGGTTTCCCTGGTGGTTGGCGTCGGCGGTCGGCCTGGTTATCGCTCTGCCGCTGGGTACTCTCGCCGACCGTAACGACCCGATTGGGGTCATCTCGCTAATGATTCTCACCTACGGTCTCTGCCTCTCGGTTCTTGCCGTTACTTGGTCGTACCAGGGGTTACTCGTCGCCTCGGCCGGGTTCGCGGTGCTCAACTATCCGTTGTGGGGACTCTTGGGGCTGCTGGCCCATCGGGGTCTTCCCCGTGAGTTGGTGCCGCGTACCGTGTCGATGGGTTTGGTAGCCGGGGCTTGGTGCGCGACATTAGGGGTCACCATGGCCGGTCAATGGATTGACCTGAGCGGGAGCTTCCGGGGCTCGGTGATCGTCTTGGCGATGCTGGCGGTGGCCGTTGCGGTATGGCTCGGATCGGTGTATCTGCGGGAGTCGGGTTCGGCGGGCGGACGCCGAATACCCGCCAAATAGATGGTGATATACGTGGGTGATATACGTGGTGATATACATAAGGGTGTGGATCCCGAAGAAGCCCAAGAATCGGAACGACCGGATGTCGGTGCTTCTAGGACGGCGCCTTAAAAAACGGATGTCTGGCTCGGCCCTCCGCCCGCTGACCAGGGAGTTCACCATCGGACATCGGGGCCAAGCCCGGGGGCTTCAAGCACCCCTCCTCTGGTCCTGAGTAAGGAAGACCGCGGCGGTCCGTACCTCCACAACGATCGCGCCCATTTGCTCCTTCCGGAGAAAGGCTGCCTGGGCTTCGGGAAGCCGGTCGAGTGGGTAGGAGGCCGCCACCAGCGGCCGGACTTGACCGCTCTCGATATAGCGCACCAGATTAGTGAATACGCGCGGCGGGGTTACGGTGCAACCATGCATCGTGATGTCCCGGAGGTATAACGTGCGCAGGTCAAGTT
>CAZEZF010000017.1:0-14667 GCA_964516495.1 uncultured Acidimicrobiia bacterium
AATGCCGATACGAACTTCGGTGACCGGGCGGACGAAGTATGGAACGTCATCGAGTCCGCCGCCAAGGACCAACCTCACCCTTCGGTGGACTTGAACGACACGGACCCAATGCACCGCGCGATCAACCGATCAAACACTCGTGCCTTCGAGACAGCCATCCTGTTCATTGCTGCTGAGCTACGTGCCTGCTGGCCAGTTCGTCCAGCCTTTGACGAGTTGCTGGAGTTCAGCCTCCGGCTGGAAGGCACTAACGGTGCACAGTATCGAGCCATACTCGCTCCCCGCATCGCATGGCTGCGGCATGTCCTTCCGGAGTGGACCAGCGCCAACATTGATCTTCTATTCGGTATCGAATCCCCCGAAGGTCTCGCCCAACTCACCGTTGATCTGGCCGTTCAATGGGGCCAACCGAACTCATGGCTACTAGAGACCTACCCCGAGATGATCCAGGACGCCGTTACCCGACGCGCCGACCGGGCAATGAGCCATCTCCTCGTCGGCATGCTGTGGGATTTGTCGGCTTATCAGATTGAAACAGTTGTCAGGTTCCTTGCCACGGCACCCGAATCGCAGCAGGACGCCGAATCCGAATGGCAGCCCAGTCTCGCATCCGACGCCGGAAGGCAACTCAGCAATCTCGTCGGTGTTGATGAGGATGACTCGTGTCACATCAATATCGCCGTCGATCTGTGGGAAGCACTTTTGGAGTCCGAAGCGGCCTCCTCGCTGGAAGGATTCGGTTGGATGTGCAGGTCCGCAGCCCTGGATACCGACCGATGGGCTCACCTAACCCTCGAGACGCTGGGCAAGCTAGAGACCGATGTCCGTACACCCTGGATTCACGAGGTTGCCAGACGAGCGATGTCCCCACCTGCCACAGTCACCAAACTGGCCCTCCTTGATCTACTGATCCGAGAGCGGAGCGATCAGTGGACCCTCCGCCATATCGCGGACAACATCCAGGAATTTCTCACCACCGCGTCCAGCCTGGAAAGCACCGGCGAGTACCAGAGACTGCGTACGGCGCTACTAGAGCGAGGAATGATCAATGATTAGCGGGATTTCGGAAATGAGTAGGAGTGACGATCCCTGCGTGGCGCGAGATGCCGAAACGGAACTGGCGGTTGGCCCCTCGTTCGCTGATATGGCGTTACGTCATCCACAGCCGGACAGCAAGGGGGATGCTTAGGACACAGAGGCCGCTGCTCGCCGGCCCGACCTGGTCAGGGGTTGATCGCTTTCCGGAGTGCCTCCAGGGCGCGGTCGGCGTGGAGGCGCATGTTCAGCTCGGAGCGCACGATCCGCAGCACCGTGCCGTCGCGGTCGATCACGAACGTGCGCCGCTTGTCCGGCAGGAAACGCCCCCGCGACACACCGAAGCTGCGGGCGATGGCCCGGCTCGGATCGGCGAGCAGCGGGAAGCCCAGGGAGTTGGCGTCATCGAACTCCAGTTGCCGATCAACCTGATCGGTGCTGATTCCCACGATGCTGGCGCCGAGTTCGGCGAACTCTTCCGACAGGTCGCGGAAATAACAGCTCTGGCGCGTTCAACCCGGGGTCATCGCCTTTGGGTAGAAGTACACCACCACGGGACCCGAGTCGAGCAGGTCGCGCAAATCCAGCGTGTTGCCTTGCTGGTCCAGCGCCTCGAAGTCGGGCGCCCTATCTCCTACCTTCACCGCTGTCCTCCCGAGATCGCTGCCGACAACCATTATGGCGTTCCGGCCGCCGCGTGCGGGGAGGCTCCTGACCTCATGCAGGTCACCGGACGGCGCGGCATGGCGGTCGGGATTGGCGCCTCTATGTGGGGTAGCTGTCATACATGATATGATGATTGTATGACAATGCTCAGTTTCCGTGTGGGTGACGAGGAGGCTGTCGAGATCCAGCGATGGGCGGACCGTCTCGGCACCACCAGATCGGGAGTGATCCGGGAGTCGCTCCGCCGGCACCTGGCATGGCTCGCTTCGGCTGGGGACGCAGACCGGTGGCAGAAACAACCACTCTCCGCTGACGAGTCGGCGCTCAGCCGGATAGCCGATTGGGGCGTGGCGGAAGATTGGTCCGATTGGGCTGATGCAACGCGGTGAGATCTGGTTCGCCGCTACTCCCGGAGGCGACCGTCCGGTCCTGGTGCTGACACGGGACCCGGTTTCATCCGGCGAAAGGGACCTGTAGGCCGAGCCGGGATCGGCGGCTATTCGTGTTCCTGGTCCCGTTCGTAGCGGTGGAGGGCCACCATGAACATTGTGAACAGGATGGCGGAGGCGATCGTAAAGGCGCCGGGGATTATCCGTATCTCGAAGGCGTTCAAGCCCTCGAAGTCGACCGGACGCGGTCCCCGAGGAGCATACAGAACGAACAGCACCGAGTTGATGGTGGTCCACCCGAAAATGCCCGCCCCCGATACCAGGATGGCCAGACGCTTACCCAGGTTCGTGTATTGCAGCAGGTAGACGCTGCCGAAGAAGACAAGCACCGCCGCCACTGTGAGGACGATCCCCGTAAACAGCAGGTTTTGTGACAGAAGAGCCCGGAACAGCTCGCGCACTATCCTTCCCCTCCTTCGTGTCCATCGATGTACTCGACCCCATCGAGAGTGGAACCCCGCAGGTAACCGACGATCAGGTTCAGGTCGTCCTCCGACAGAACCATCCCGAACCCGGGCATCCTACCGGAGCCGACTCCGTTGACGCCATAACCCACCCCTTCGACCGAACCGTTCGCGATGAACTCATACATATCCTCGGCGGTGAGGAACTGGGTGAGCGAACGCCCATCGCGCAGTGACGGCCCCAGCGCCCCCGAAGCCTGGACCTGCTGGAATGAAGGACCGGCCGAATAACCTGCCGTATGGCAGCGCGCACAGTAGGAGTTGTAGAGGCTCACCGCTCGGGTAGCCGCCTCCTCGTTCCCTGCGAATGAGGCATCCGCCACCGCCGAAAGGTCAACCTCCCAACGGGCGTTGCCGGCCGCGTCCTGAAGGAATCCCAGACCGAACCGAGCCTGATCAGCCAGAACATCCTGATTCTGGAAGGTGATGGTCAGAGACGTAGCCGTAGACTCCAGATCGGCCACCGAGCGAGAAGCTGACCTGAAATCCCCTATGCCTATCAGGGTCTCGGCGTTGCGGGGATCGAACGACAACCCGGATGCCAGGAAACCGGCTTCGAAGGCTCGCCCGAGCACAGTGGTAAGCCCGATTTCAGCAATGTCGGATAGTCCATCCCCGTCGGTGTCGATCCCGGTATCGGCCCTATCGAGCAGATCACGGGCCTCGCCGGCGAAATCGGCCGCCTCCTCCGAAGCATCGCCGGAGGTCCGGATGGTTTCGATCAACTCCTCCTGCTCGGTTATCTGGGCGGCTACCGAATCGGCGGCGCCGGAAAGGCGGTTCACGGCCCCGTTCACCATTCCCTCCACCTTGAGCAAGGCGCCGGTCTGATCGATCTGGAACGAATCGATGTAGTTGAGCAGGTCCTCGACCTGTTGGCTGTTGAGCGGTCCGCCGCCCTCGAGACCCCAGGGTGGCATCGGGGTATTGGCCCGGCCGTAGACTATCCAGAATCGCGCCTCATCGCGGTCGTAGCGGTAGAAGATGTCGTCCAAGGCCGGCGCAGCCCATCCGGCCACGTTCACCTGCGAGCGCTCCTCCAGGAACGCAGCCACACCGCCGCCTCCCGCAGCCCCGTGGCAGTCTCCGCAGCCGAACTCCTCCCACACCTCGTGGCCTCGCTCGACGGACGCATGGCTGAACTCCTCGACAAACCCCTCCTGGCGGTTCAACTCACCCAGGTAGTAGATGGGCATAGCCAGGGTGAGAAACCCGGCTGTTACGACTGCTCCCACCAGCGTGCGATCAAGGCGGGTGGTTTCCAGTTCGTCATCAGTCTGTGAAGCGGAAAGGTTGGCGGGAACGGGATCCTGCCGGCGCCTGCGCGAGCCCGACCCCACGAGGTAGGCGAACCAGCCGATCGCCGTGAGGGCCACGATCGTTACAACCAGGGTGGCCAACTGCTATGCCTCCTCGTCGGTGGTAGTCAGCGCGATACAGGAGGGACCCTGGGGGTACTGGACGGTCTTGGCGATCGCCCGCGCCGTTTGGAAAATCGTCCCAGTCTTGACGATGAACCGACCGTTCTCCTCGAAGACCTCGAATCGATCCAGGTTCCGTGGCGCCGGACCCGCCTCGTACTCGCCCACGAAGTTGTATTTCGAGCCGTGGCAAGGGCACTCGAAGCCTTGAGAGGTCTCGCACCAGGGAACCCGGCATCCGAGATGGACGCAACGTTGGAAAAGGGCGCTGAGACCGCCCACCACTACCGGCATCCCTTCGAACTGGGAGCGGGAAAGGTCCGACTCGGCGAAAGGAACGATGTAGGCGCGGGCCTCCGGTACGAACTTCGGGAGGATGGACCCGTCGTTGAGAATCACCTCGGCCTGAATCTCGGCCACGGCGCCCACATCGATGTCTGATCCGAACCCGCCCGAGAGTCGCGGCCAGAGAAAAGCCAGGTAGGAAATACCGTTAAGACCCAGGAAAGCTCCGAAGGTGATACCGAGGGCGCGGGTGAAGAACTGGCGACGGTTAACCCCGGCCTCTTGGGGTGACAACTCCTCCACCCGCATAACCTCGACGGTCTGGACCGCGGCCGGGTCCTCCTCGGGTTCGGTCTCCGCGGAAGCGGTCTCCTCGGGTTCAGAGGCCTCTGCTTCCGCTTCCTCCTCCGGGAGCTTGGTCACCACCGGCGACGGGATAGCGGAGCGGTCCGCCCGGCGCGTCTCCCGGGATACGCGCGGTCTCCGTGATCGGGGGCGGCGGACCGGGTCGTCAACGGAACGCCTGAAGGCGATCACGAAAGCGCCCAGCACTCCGACCATCACCACGGCGGCGATAGCGACGATGAGTAACTGCAGGGTGGTCATTCGAAATGCACCCAGTCTTTGAGGTCGTCGAACCAGATACCGTCGGCCCAAGGATACGTAAAGTTGAACCCTGGACCGCGGAACAACGTTCCCAGCAGCGTGAGCGTCGCCGATCCGGCCAGGAACAGCGTGTACAGCATGATGGCGAACTTCCGGTCGGAAGGCTTTGTGGAAGGGTTCCGATCGACATACGGAATAGCCATGAAGCCCAGCAGGCCGGTGATGGTAGGGATGATCACTCCGGCGATCTGCGGATCGTAGTACGAGAGCAACTCCTGGAGACCGAGGAAGTACCACGGCGCCTTCGAGGGATTGGGGGTGGCGTTGAAGTTGGCCAACTCCAGAAGAGGAGCCTGAAGGATCACCGACAGAACGATGAGGAGGGCCGTGACGACCAGCAGTGCGGTGAACTCGGCGATCATCAGGTGAGGCCAGGTATTCACCTTGTCGGTGGGGGTGGGCTTGACCTGCTGGATAGCCCTCGCTTTGACCACGGTGAGAAGACGTTGCGGACGAACCCCTTCGGGAATCTCCTGAGGCGGGATTTCGGGACGGGGAATCACCTTGGTTGCGGCCCCGTTGTCTGTCACGGGTGGGGCGACCGGTTCCGTCACAGGTGGGGAGACCGGGGCAGCCGACGGCGCCTCGACAACCGGTTGCTCCTGCGCTACGGCCGCTACAGCCGGCGCCGGGGTCGGCGGGGAAGGCGGAGGAGGTCCCGGCACGGATGGCGGGGTCGGGACGACAGGAGCGGATGGAGGAGTTGGAGGGATCTCCCCCCGCATCTCGGCCAGCACCTGTTCCACCGGGACACCGAGTGCCCGGGCCTTGGCTTCGGCTGAGCGTTTCAGGAGATGGTCGGGTATTTCAACCATCGGTCTCGACGCTCCTTACAGCGGTCCGGATATTCCACCATCCTTTCGCACCCTCCAGAAGTGAACGGCCATGAAGATAACGATCACGAACGGCAGGAACAGAACATGCAGAACATAGAATCTGAGCAGGGTGTTCCCTGTGACCTCGATCCCGCCGAGCAGGGCGAACTTGACCTGATTACCGAATAGCGGCGTGAAACCCGCCATGTTGGTCCCCACCGTTACCGCCCACAACGCCAACTGATCCCAGGGCAACAGGTATCCGGTAAACGAAAGCAGCAACGTAAGCAGAAGCAGGACAACCCCGACCACCCAGTTGAACTCACGAGGCGGCTTGTACGCGCCGTGGTAGAACACCCTCGACATGTGAAGGAACACCGTGAGGACCATGAGGTGGGCGCCCCAACGGTGCAGGTTGCGAACCAGGGAACCGAACGCAACCGAGGTAGAAAGCGCCTCCACATCGATATAGGCGGCGGGCTCGGTAGGTCGGTAGTAGAACATCAGGAAAATGCCGGTGATGGTCAGAAGGATGAAAAGGAAGAAGCTCGTCCCGCCGAGGCACAGGGTATAGGAGAGCCGGACCGCGTGCCGCTTCACCTTGACCGGGTGAAGATGGTATAGCACGTTGTTCATGATCACATAAGAACGGTTACGAGGGCTGTCGCTGTAGCCTCTCTTGAATGGTGAACCCGGCCTGAAAATCGACTCCCAGAAGGGGCTCCTCCGGAAGGAATCAGCCGCGTCCGCTACCCGTTCTTTGAGCTTCAACCCCTCACCGTTCACCAATATCCTCCGTTACCAGCGCATTCCATAGGTATAGCCATTCTTAAAGTCACGGGCACCGGTGTCCAGGTCCCATGGCGCCTGATCGATCAACCCGGCATTGAGAGCGGTGTCGGTAACCGAACCCTCGAACTTACCGATCGATATCACGTTGGTCGGGCACCGATCGATACACAACTGGCACCGTGTGCACTCGTACTCATCCACCACGAAGAAGCCGAGATTGTCAGGACTGTCCTCGGGATGATCAACTCCGTAGGCCTCGTCGATCGCATCCAGCGATAAGTAGTGGATGCACTTCCACGGGCAGATATCAACACAGCCTTCACAGAGGATGCACTCCGCCTGATTGATATGGAGGAACTGGCGGGGTCGAACCTGATCCTGAACGTACCCGCTCTCCACCATGGCAAGTTGGTAATCGTCGCGAAAGGGTGGCGTCTCGAACCAGACCTCCGATTTGGCCATCTACTCAACTCCTTTGACAAGTGGCCGACCGTACGGCGAAATCTTCTCCGGAGACTTCGCTACCGGCATCGGACCACCGAACCCTTGAACCCAGCGGGCAAACACGATAATAAAGGTCAGCGCGGCCATGTTGTAGTTGATCGACACGAAGTCCTTGATCGCTCCCCAACTCACGCCCACCTGATTACCCAGGACCAGCGGCGCCCAGATCGTGAAGGCGTCGTTTTGTTCCGTCCAGTTGAGGGGTCCCTGCGCCAGGTTCAGCCATTCGGAAGCTACATTACCCAACAACATCACCAACTCGAACATCGCCAGAAAGGCGGCGAGCGTAGCCACCGACCAGGTCATCCTTCTCCCCAGAATCACCGCGACGGTTATACCTACCAGCATGATCTGGCTGCCGATGAAGGCGACTAGATGGCCGACCGTGAACCAGGGCAAACACCAATCGCCACCCTGAAGCAGGCAATCCCTGGGAACCCAGCCGAAGGTATCCACTTCGACGACAAGATCAACGGGTATTTGAGACAGGGAAGGATCAACGACCGGCGCAACCGATACGGTACGGCTCTGCCGGTCGAATTCGATCCGGTCCCCTGCCTGGAGGCCGGAGGCGCTCTCGACGGGGATGGTCACCGTCTCCACCGAAGGAAAGTTGGCGTAATGGTTGAACCACACGCCCAACACGACCGCCCCCAATCCGATAACGAACAATCCCCAGCCGGTGAGCGCTCGCGTCCGATCAGACATCTGGCGAAGCACACGTTGCAGCATCAGGTAATCTCGCCTCCATACGTTTCGAGTCGGCCCCCCACCCTCTCCATGAACCCCTTGCGGGCGCCAAGGAACGGAGGCGGGCCTGATCCGAGTTTAGTGGACACTATTGAAACACAAATGCGACCGCTCGCTAAACCAAGATGTGGGTCGTGGCGGAGGGGTATAGGCTAGAAGGAGGCCAACCGGTCCCGGCGGCGGATCAAGAGGCCTATCCATGGCATTAGTCTACGCATTGCAAGCAGTAAGCAACCCGGGGAGCATCGGTTTGGTAACCGAAGAAGCCGGCAAGGACAGCCGAGCGATCGCTATCGGAGCGAGAGAGACCGCTGCATCCGGTCTCATGTTGTTGTCCTGCCTGATGCTGCTGGCCGGAGCAGCCGTGCAGTGTCTCGCACTGGTCAAGTTAGCAATCCCAACCCTGTTCGAGGACACCGTCTTTCTCTCGTACGGACGCCTTCGGCCGGCCGCGGTCTCGCTGCTGGTATACGGATTCGGAGGCACCTTCACCCAAGCCGCCGCCTACTACCTGACCCCCCGACTGGTCGGGGCGCGCCTCAAGCATCAATCGCTCGCCCTCCTGGCGGGAGTCGCCTACGGCGCACTGGTCCTGCTCGGCGTCCTGTTGATCCTGTTCAGAGGACCTTCGGGGCCGGAATCGGCCGAGTTTCCCCCGCTGATCGACTGGCCGCTCGCGGTCCTCCTGCTGGTACCTGTGGCCCTTGTAACGATGATGATCCGCTCCCGAACCGAAGAGGGCTACTACGTATCGATTCTCTACATACTCGGCGCCGTCTGGTGGTTTCCGGCCCTTTACATCATGGCCTCGATTCCCGGACTCGGAGGAATGGCGCCCTTCCTACAGACAAGCCTCGTGACAGAAGGGATTCGGACCCTTGCGCTCCCGGCCGCAGCTATCGGTTGCGCGTACTATGTCGTAGTCAAGGAGTCCGGACGGCCATTGTTCTCAGGTCCGATGGCGAGGGCCGGGTTCTGGACCCTGGCCGGAGTCGCCTTACTGGCTACGCCGGCCCGTTTCCTGGGTGGACCGGCACCGAACTGGACGGAGACGGTCTCGGTGGTTGCCTCCATGGGTCTTATTCTCGCCGCTCTGACCGTGCTCGCCAACGTAACCCTGACATTGGCGGGAGACTGGGTCACGGCACGGGAAAGTCCGGTTATTCGCACGCTCCTCTCCGGCACGATCGCCTACACCGTCGTCACGGTACTCATGGGGTTATCGGGATTCCGCTCGACAGCTGCGGTGGTCGGCCTCACTACGTGGCATGAGGGACTGACCATGGGCTTGGTCCTGATCGCTGTCGCAGTCCTGGCTATGGCCTTCGTCTTCTACGGTCTTCCTAGAACTACCGGCCGGAACCTCTCCAATCCACAACTTGTGATCAGAGGCCTGCGGCTGACTATCTGGGGCGGCGGCATCACGTCCGGCGCCCTGATGGTGAGCGGTCTTCTGAAGGGCCTCACATGGAACTGGGCCTCGGCCTCGGGAACCCGGACAAACCTCGGTGAAGGATTCTCCTCCACCATGGCGGAGGTTGATGTGCTTTTCACGGTCGCCGCGTTATCGTCTCTGGTTGCTCTGCTCGGTATCGTGCTACTCGTCTGGTCGGCTGCGGCTACGTACCTGGCCGGCCCTGCCCGACCGGATGAGATTCTGGTGTCGGTGGATACCGCCGACCGGGAGGAGCCCGTCTGATGAGTGACCTACTCACCGCTGCTGCCGCCGCACTCGGGGCACCCGAGGATCTGGTAGAGAGATCCGCCCACGCAAGGGCCGAGGCCGACGGAACCACCTACGAGGCCGTGTTGTCGGGCTGGGCCGGTGGCACCCCTGCGCCTCCCCCAACCGCCGTAACCGCGCAGCCCGAGACGGCTACATCCGCTCCCGAAGCCTCTTCCGAACCGCCGCCCCGACCAGCGGCGGCCCCGGCGCCTCCGACCGCAATCCCGGCATTCTCCGCTCCGGTCGAGACACAACCGGCGGTGGTGGTCGCCGCCCCGGCTCCCAGCAAGGCAACCCCTGTCCTGGTAGGCGCCCGTTTCCGTCCCTTGCAGACCTGGATAATCCTGGCGGGACTGTTCCTACTCAGCCTCGTCATAACTCTGATCGGCCCTTTCAATACCGGGGGGGACTTTCGACACCTGGTTTCCGATGAGTCGCTCTCCAGCCTTGGCGAAACCGGCCGATCCGTATACCTGAACCAGGGCTGCGGTTACTGTCACACCCAGTTGGTCCGCCCGGTGCTGGCCGACGTCGGTCTCGGACCGGTTACGGAGACCTTTGCGGATTCGCTCCGATCAGCGACGTTCGGAGTGCAGCGAATAGGACCGGACCTGGCCCATGTCGGTAGCAGACCCTCGTACCAGGATGAAGAGGCCGAGGCGTCCGTAGCCGACTTCCGGACCCTGCTCACCCACCCCGAACAGGTTTTCCCGGACGGGATACACCCTTCCTATGCGCACCTATCCCCGGAGGATATGGAAGCTCTTGTAACCTACCTGGTGGAGTTACGATGACCGATCTTATCGCCGCCGCGGCCGCCCGGATGGGGAGTCCGGAACATCTTGTAGAACGATCGGCGGCCGCCCGTGCCGAAGCCGATGGGTTGACCACTGAGGAAGTGCTGACCGCATGGGCGGGTGGCGCTACGGTCTCTTCTTCTTCGAGTCCGGAACCGGTGGATCCGCCACCCTCCCGGACGGAAACCTCGACCGTCGAGGCCCAGGCGCCGCCCTCGACACCGGCTACCCCGACCGAACCTGAACCGTCCGCTATCGAAGTTGCCGCAGCGGCCTCCGGTGACATCGCGGCGCCTCCCCCTCCCGAGAGCGTAAACGCAACCGAGGCGCTCGACTTCGAAGCTGTCATAACCGGTCGGACGGCAGGTCTAAGCGAACGGGTGGCGGCGGCGATGCCTCGTTGGCTCACGTCGCTCTTCTTCGCGGTGCCGCTCGTAGGTCTCGTATATCTGATCACCTTCAGCGGCGGACCGACCTGCGGGACGGGGGGGCAGTTGTCGGTGGATCGCCTTACCGGGGTGGTGGAGAATTGTGACGGCTCGGAATTCTCGGCGGCAGGCGCCCCCGGTGGGGTGGATGTCCGGTCGCTGGTATCCGAAGGGATCGCCATATACAACGAGCCCTCGAGTTGCGGTTCGTGCCATGGCTCGGGTGGCGAAGGCGGATCAGGTCCGGCTCTGGCTGGTTCTCTGATCAATACTTTCGCAATGTGTACGGATCACATCGAGTGGGTTTCGCTGGGCACCACCGGGTTCCAGGACGCCGGCAGGGCCACCTATGGGGATAACGACACCGCCGTTGGAAGCGGAGGCCAGATGCCTTCGTTCCAAGACACTTTGAGCAGCGATCAGATCGCCATGGTCGTCTTCTACGAACGGGTGGTGTTCGGCGGCCAAGACATTGAAGAAGCCGTAATCGACTGCGGGTTCGCCGAACCTGAGGGTGAACCGGGAGAAGATCCCATAGGAGACGAAGCCGACACCGTAGCCCTTCCTCCTAGTAACCGCTGACCTACTCCGCTGCCATGAGACCAGGAACAGCGATCACCCTGCTTATCCTGCTTTCCGTTATCGGTATCGTCGGTGTTGTCTTTGTTATTCAGTTGCTCGGGATGTAGTTCGTGGGAGCGGGGAAACGCCTCCGCCCGGACATGGAGACCCGGAAGGCAGTTCATTCACTGCCGGCAAGGATGATCGATATTCCGAGGTTGATCGAAAAGTGCTCGTCGGCCCGGCCTCCCCTTACAGCCAGAGCCATGAGGCCGGCCGAGTCTATGTGTAGCAGCGGGCGTCCCTCCTCCACCTCGCCATAGCTCGCTACCCAGGGAACCCGGTACTTCATCAGTCCTACCCGAACCGCCACCCGGTTGCCGGGAGAAAGCCCTAAACCCTCCATATCCTCCGGCGAGATGTTGGTCTCGACATTGCCGTACGTGTCCACCCACCAGGCTTGGCCCTCGATCCGATCATCGGCTACTTCCGAGAGAGGGAGCAGGAGTGGTTCAAGGGTGTGGGGGTCCAGTTGCGGACCCAACTCACCGATCTCCGCCTCGTGCGAGGCCAGGACCGCGGCAGCCGGCGCGAATCGATCCCGCCCTTCGAAGGTGCTCGCTCTACTCGGAAGCATGTAGTCGGCGTTCTCGATCGAGAACGCCCGGGTAACCCCACCGACCAAGGCGACCGCAGGTGATAGGAGTCCATTATCGGGCCCGACCATTTTTCCCCACGGTGTTTCCAGCGCAACCGCCCGACGGGTAGTGCCGACGCCGGGATCTACTACCGCCAGCAGAACACCTCCGGGCATGTACTGGATACCCCGCATGAGCATGAGGGCGCCGGTTCTGACGTCTCCCCGGGGGATCCGATGATTGAGGTCGATGACCCGGCATCCGGGGGCCAGAGTGGCGATCACCCCATGCACCACTCCGACAAACTCGTCATCCGTTCCGAAGTCGGACAGGAAGGTGATCGGTTTGCAGTTCTCACTCACGTAACGCCGAGCCTAGGACAATGATGGACGATCTACCAACAGGCGCCACGGCGCCCGACGCTCGTCGACATCGGGCGTCTGACATCGATGGGTCGCCGACCGGATTACCCTCCACCCTCAGTTCAGTAGGCCGGAACGTCCTCCGGCAAGTGATTACACCCGCGCCCGACAAGTTTTCTACCGGACGCTCCCGGTAAGGTAGCCTGGGAATCGCCCGCTCAAGGTCCGGATTCAACCAACCATGCCGCCCACATCACTTCCAATAGCCGCCATCCTGGCAGAAGGCGTGGCTGTTTTCCGCAAGGATGCCGGCCGTTTCGTGATCCGGGCGGCGCCCCTCATGGCGATACCGACTCTGGTGATCGCGGTGCGCCAGGCGACCGGCGACTATTGGTTAAACCTGCTGCTCTGGCTGCTGAGCCTCATCCTGGCCGGATACGCCATGTGGCCCCTGTCCCGTTCGGTGCTGTCCGCCGTATCTGCACGGGCCGTCACGCCTCCACCGCGGGATGACTGGTGGGTTCGGGACGGGTTCGTGCGGACTTCGGTGGCCTTCTTCCTTACGGTCGCCGTGGGAATCGTTTTCCTGGTCGTACCGGGATTCATGGTGGCGATGATCTACGGTCTCTATCCGTTCTTGATCATCGAACGACGCGCCCGGGGGTTCCAAGCTCTCGCCCTCAGTTCCGACCTGACCCGGGGTAACCGGATCAGGCTCCTGAGACTCCAACTGGTGTGTCTGCTGCTCTTCGCTCCGGGAGGAGCATGCCTCTACCTCTGGAGTTCCAACCCTCTCGGCATGGTCGCTTTCTGGGCGGTGGGCACGCCCGCGCTTGCAGCCGCCTTCAGCACCATGGCTGTCGCCTACCGGAAGCTCGCAGACCGGCCTGCCCGATAACAACCATGAACATGCCAGTAACGGTCAAGCATTAGACATAATTGCTTTGTACACTCTTTTAAGTAGATAACGAAGTCATACATAGGAAGCTACTTTTAGAATACAATAAGACCTGTTCAAGAAATCCGTCACCCTTGTGCCGGAACGACCGAATCCAGGCTACAACCAATCATTGCAATAATTCCCACACCGCCTTCTGTTTCCGGGCTAGAGTTGATCAACTTCATCGACATGGCCAGGAGGTCGAATGCTTGCACGTATTCAGAAGTTCGGCGGGTACATGGCGGGTATGGTCATTCCCAATATCGGAGCAATTCTTGCCTGGGGACTGATCACCGCCTTTTTTATTCCCACCGGATGGACACCTAACGAAAGTCTCTCGGAGTTGGTAGGCCCCATCATCGTATATCTCCTCCCGGTACTAATCGGTTTCACAGGAGGCAAGATGGTCTACGGCCATCGTGGAGGCGTCATGGGCGCCATTGCCACGATGGGAATAATCATCGGAGCCGACTTCGAGTTGGCAAGCGGCGCCACCGGCGATCCTCCCCAGTTCCTCGGCGCGATGTTGGTCGGTCCGCTGGATCATCATGAAGATCGACGAGGCCTTCGAGGATAAAGTCCCGGTCGGCTTCGAAATGCTCTACAACAACTTCTCGGCCGGAATCCTGGGTTTCGTCCTGGCTATCGTCGGCAAATGGCTTATCGGTCCGATCATGGCTGCGATCGCTACCTTCTTCGGGAACCTGGTCGAGTGGGTTACCGATGCCGGATTGCTACCGCTCGCGGACATCCCTATCGAGGTCGGGAAGGTTCTGTTCCTGAACAACGCCATCAATCACGGGGTACTCGGTCCACTGGGAGTAGCCGACACCGCGGAGAGCGGTCGTTCGATCTACTTCCTCCTCGAGACGAACCCCGGACCAGGTTTGGGATTGTTGTTGGCCTACTGGTTCGCCGGAAAGGGCCTGGCCAAGCTGTCGGCGCCGGGAGCAATCGTGATCCACTTCTTCGGCGGTATTCACGAGGTCTACTTCCCCTACATCCTC
Organism: uncultured Acidimicrobiia bacterium; assembly: GCA_964516495.1. GTDB lineage: Bacteria > Actinomycetota > Acidimicrobiia > Spongiisociales > Spongiisociaceae > JAPPFW01. The sequence goes on from CAZEZF010000017.1 coordinate 14,307, forward strand.
ATGCACCCCATCATGATCCTGTCCGTGTGGGCAGGAGGCATCCTGGCCGACATCGTCTTCGTGATCTTCGATGCCGGACTGACGGCCACACCTTCGCCGGGTTCAATCTTCGCATACCTGGCCGTGATACCTCGAGGACAACACTTCGGGGTTCTCCTGGGAGTGCTGGTCGCGGCGGCCGCCGCCTTCATAGTAGGTACGCTGCTATTGCGGATATCACCTGTTAAGGAAAAGGAAGGCACCGAGGACATGATCGGAACTATGCCCGCCGTTCCTACCGGCTGAGCACTACGACTACTCTTAATCTGGGAGGGCCTCTCCACCGGGAGAGGCCCTCCTTGTTCCACTAACAAAAGGACGA